>NZ_JBDQQT010000011.1:0-198480 GCF_039888625.1 Pseudomonas sp. CAU 1711 | reverse complement strand
CCTCGACCAGCTGCGCGCCCTGCAACACCCGGACGGCAGTGACCCGAACGACGCGGTGAGCCTGGCCAGCGGCGCGGTGAGCCTGGTGGCGACCATCACCGACCGCGATGGCGACCAGGCCAGCGCCAGCCTGGATATGGGCGGGCTGCTGAGCTTCCATGACGACGGCCCGTCCCTTGCTGGCACGCCGCAGGCGCCTGTGCGCATTACCGGCCTGGTCCATGAAGATCTGCTGACCAGCCCGCATCTGGGTAACCCCGAGGCAGGGCAGACCTTGACCGTGAGCGGTGCCGCTGGGGCCCTCTTCGCGCTGGTCAACTTCGGTGCCGATAGCGCGGGCTCCATGGGGCTCAGCAGCAACCTCAGCTCGCTATATGCCCAGGCCCTGAAGTCCGGCGGCGAAACGCTCAGCTACAGCCTTTCGGGCGACACGCTGACCGGGAGTGTCTCGGGATATACCGTGTTCACCCTGCAGGTGGGGGCCGACGGTAGCTACCAGTTCACTCTGCTCGGACCGATCGATCATCCGCTGGCCAATGGCAATGACAGCGAAACCCTGCCTGGCTTCGGCATCGACTTCTCGGCGGTATTGACGGCCGTCGATCGCGATGGTGACCCCGTGGCGGGGGGCTTCCCGGCGGGTAGCTTCGCCATCAACGTGGAAGATGACGTGCCGATCTTGCTGGGTGTGCAACATGGCATCCTGGCCAACGTGGCGCAAACCCTGCATGGCGAGGTCGACATTGCCTTTGGTGGCGATGGATTCGGCCGTTTCGATCTGAACGGTACGCCGCCCGACAGCGCACTCACCTATACCAAGGTGAACAACCCCGATGGCTCCGTGGTGCTCACGGCAAAAGTCACCAGTTCGGGGGTGACCTACTTCACCCTGACGGTGAATACCGACGGCAGCTATGACTTCCAGCTGGTAACGCCTAACCCGACGGTGTCGATCACCAAGTCGCTGCTCGGTCTGACTCCCGGCGGGCCGGTGGCCAGCCTGGTACTGCCGATTAATGGCCTGACCGCGACCTTCACCGAGCTGGCGCCGAGTCCGGCCACCGGCGGGGTGAATGCCTCGGGCAACGGCATGGGGATCGACAATAACCTGATCACCCCCGGGGAGATCCTCAAGGTGGCGTTCAGCTCTACCCTGGGTAATATCGGCTTCCAGATCAACAAGCTGAGTACCAGCGATATTCTCACTTGGGCGGTATACAACCTTGGGGTTCTGATCGCCGCAGGCACCTGGAGCCCTCCGGCCGGTTCAGGCGAGAGCAGCAATACGAACTTCGACCTCCTCAACCCGGTGGCCGGCTCGACCCTGACCTATACCTTCGGCTCGGCTGTGGCCATTCAGGACAGCGGCTTCAATGAGTTGCGCCTGGGCAGCGCCAGCGGCGACTACCGGCTGCTGTCGATGACAGTGCACGAGGAGATCTTCCCGGACGATGTGAACCTGGCCTTTAACCTGAGCGGTTCGGACAAGGATGGTGACACGGTGACCACACCGCTGAATATCACCATCGAGGGCAGCGGCAGTGCGGCTACCGGCTTCGTGCTGACCGGTACCGGCGCCGATGAAGTGCTGCAGGGCAGCCCTGGTAACGACACGCTGATGGGTGGCGCCGGTCACGATGTGTTGCTCGGCGGAGCCGGTAACGACACGCTGATCGGAGGGGCAGGCGATGATCTGCTGATCGGTGGACCTGGTAACGACCTGCTCACCGGTGGCTCGGGTGCGGACACCTTCAAGTGGCTGGCGGGCGACACGGGCACTGACACAGTCACCGACTTCGTCAAGGGCTTCAACAGCGGTGGCGATCGCCTTGACCTGTCCGAACTACTGGTGGGCGAGCATGGCACACCGGCAGATATCGGCAATCTGCTGAGCTTTATCGACATCTCGCTCTCGGGGGCGGATACGGTACTCAAGGTCAGCAGCACTGCGGTAGCCGATCCGGCGGTTGCCCCAGATCAGGTCATAGTGCTGCAGAACATCGATCTCTATGCCAGCTATGGTGCGGGTAGCGAGACGGCCCTGATCCAGAGCATGCTGGGTGACGGTTCGCTCAAGGTCGACACGGTCTGATTGTTCTGGTGTCGGCCCCGGGGCGGATGCGCACGGGGATGATCGACAGTAGCAAGGCGGCGCTTCTATGATCGGCCCGCTACCCTTGTGGGGTAGCGGGCTTTTTCATGCCTGGAGGGATGTCACATGGTGTATGTGCAGAGGGATGGCGAGGGGCGCTTGCTGCGGGTGGAACACGACCCGTTCGAGGGCATGACCGAGACCCTGGCGGTCGAGAGCGAGGAGCTGAACCGCTGGCTGAGTGCGCGCGAGGAGGTCAAGGCGCGTCTGGCCAGCCTGCAGGGGTCGGACCTGGAGCTGGTCCGGGTGCTGGAGGACGTGGTGATCGCCCTGGTGCAGAAGGGCGTGATCCGCTACACCGACCTGCCCGAGGCCGCCCGGCGCAAGCTGGACCGTCGGGCGGTGACTCGCGCCGAGATCGAGGGGCTCAGCGGCCTGCTGGGCGACGACGAGCACCATCTGATCTGACTCATCAGGTCTTCAGCCAGGCTTGCAGTACATCCAGCAGGCGATTGGCGAAGGCCCACTCGTTGTCGTACCAGGCCAGTACCTTGACCAGGTTTTCGCCCTGCACCCGGGTGTGATTGAGGTCGACCACGCAGGATACCGGGTAGCCGTTGAAGTCGCTGGACACCAGCGGCAGCTCGTTGCACTCCATCACCCCCAGCGGCAGCTGGCGCGCGGCCCTCTGCAGGGTGTCGTTGATCTGCTCGCGACTGGTCGGGTGCTCGCTGGTGAAGGTCAGGTCGAGCAGCGATACGTTGGCGGTCGGCACGCGCACCGCCATGCCGTCCATGCGCCCGGCCAGCTCAGGGATCACCAGGCCGATGGTCTTGGCCGCGCCGGTGCTGGTGGGAATCATCGACACCGCGGCGGCGCGTGCCCGGTAGAGGTCGCTGTGGGTCTTGTCCAGCAGGTTCTGGTCGTTGGTGTAGGCATGCACCGTGGTGATCAGGCCCTGGCGGATGCCCACCGCGGTGTGCAGCACCTGGGCCAGCGGCGCCAGGCAGTTGGTGGTGCAGGAGGCGTTGGAGACGATCTGCTGGTTGCCCAGCAGATGGTGGTTGACGCCGTAGACCACGGTCAGGTCGGCCGTGTCCAGCGGGTGCGAGAGCAGCACGCGCGGCGCGCCGGCGGCCAGATGCTGTTCGGCCAGCTCGCGTTTCTTCAGCCTGCCGGTGCAGTCCACCACCACGTCCACCGCCAGCTGCTTCCAGGGCAGCTTGGCGATTTCCTTCTCGCCGATCAGGCGGATCGACTGGCCATGTACCTGCAGCACGTCATCGTGCAGGCCGACATGGCCGTTGAAGCGGCCGAAGGTGGAGTCGAAACGGGTCAGGTGGGCGAGGGTCTTGAAATCGCCGACTTCATTGATGGCTTCTATGTGTAGCTGGCTTTCCAGCCCGCGCTCGAATAGGGCGCGGACCAGGGCGCGACCAATGCGCCCGTATCCGTTCAGGGCAATACGCAGCATGGCAGTCTCCGACTGTCTGGGTCCGTTTTCAGCATAGGCGGCTCGTCGCAGTCATGCTCAGCGGCTGCGCGCGCCACCGAAGGAGGCGCAGCCGCGCTGCACTTCGCCGTTCAGGCGCAGCTCGGCGCTCAGGTGCTGTACCGTGCCGGTCATCTCGTCCACGCAGCGTTGCGGCGCCAGCCACAGCTCGAGGCGCTGGCCATTGGCCTCGCTACTGATGTTGAGGCGGCCTTCCGGCAGGCGCTCCTCGAGGTAGGGCAGGGCCAGCGGCTCCTGGCTGGGGCGCAGCAGCACCAGGCCGGGCTCGCCGACCCCGAGGGTCCAGTCCGGCTCATGGCCGCCGGCGCGCAGCAGCAGTCGTTCGAACCCCGGCTCGTTGCAGCCCGGGCCCTCGCCTTGCAGGCGGTACACCAGGCTGGGATGCACCTCGCCGTCGAGGCCCTCCTGCCGGCTGGCCTCTAGCGTGCCAAGCAGGTCGACGAACAGTCGCTCATTGCCATCGGCCAGCAGGGCACCGGCCTCGCGGGTGAGGTCGCTGCTGCCGTCGTTGACCACCGCCAGTTGGCGCTGCTCGCCACAGGGGCGCAGCAGCAGCTGGCTCTGCTCCAGGTGCAGCTCGCCTTGCAGGCGCTGCTGGGGGCGCGCGCTGGGCTCGGCTTGGTAGACGCTGAACAGCTGACAGCCGGCGAACAGCGGCAGCAGCGCGAATATCAGGATACGGGCAGTGGGCATGGGGCTCTCCTTGCGACAAGCGGCAACGTAACCTAGCGCTGGCGTTCAGCTCAAGGCTTGGCAGACAGGATTGTGGCGCCGCCCTGCAGTCGTCGGTCGCGGTGCTTGGGCGAGTCGAGTTCCCAGCCCGCGGCGGGCGTGGCAGGCTATTGGCCACAGTCACTACCCGGAACTCAGCATGTCCAGTGAAGCCATGGCCGAACGCGTGCCACTCAATGCCACCGAAGTGCGCATCCTCGGCTGCCTGATCGAGAAGCAGGCCACCACCCCGGAAACCTACCCGTTGACCCTCAATGCCCTGGTGCTGGCCTGCAATCAGAAGACCAGCCGCGAGCCGCTGATGAACCTCGGCGAGGGGCAGGTCGGCCAGGCCCTGCGCGCCCTGGAGGGGCGCGGCATGGCGCGTCTGGTGATGGGCGGTCGCGCCGACCGCTGGGAACACCGGGTGGACAAGGCGCTGGAGCTGGTCAAGCCGCAGCAGGCGCTGCTCGGCCTGCTGTTCCTGCGTGGCCCGCAGACCGTCAACGAGCTGCTCACCCGCAGCAGTCGCCTATTCCAGTTCGACGATGGCGCCGAGGTGCAGCATCAGCTGGAACGTCTGATTGGCCGCGAGCTGGTCTGTCTGCTGCCACGCCAGGGCGGCCAGCGCGAGGATCGTTACATGCACCTGCTGGGCGAACCCGGCGACCTGCAGGCCCTGCTGGAGGCCCGCCAGGCCGATGCGCCGGCGCGTGGTGCGCTGGACGACTCGCGCATCGCCGAGCTGGAGGCGCGCGTGGCGGCGCTGGAAGAGCGCCTGGCCCGTCTGGAGGGCCAGGTATGAGCCTGCTCGACGATCTGCATGGCGCCGACATGCTGCTGATCGATGGCCTGCATGCCTGGCAGTTCGAACTGGACGAGCAGGGGCAACTCCGCATCGAGTGCATGGACGGGCGTGTTCGCCGAGTCTGGCGCTTTGCCGCCGAGCAATTGGCGGCCGCGCAAGCGGGCGCGGAGCCGGGTGTCTGGCGCGTGGCCGATGCCGAGGGCGAGCACGAGCTGGTCTGCCTGGGCGCCATCAGCGCCGACAACGAGGATGCTGACGAGGTCGAGGAGCCATGATTCGCTGCCGGCGCGTGTACCAGCCGCCGGCCGAGGATGACGGGGCGCGGGTGCTGGTCGACCGCCTGTGGCCCCGTGGCTGCAGCAAGGAGAGCCTGGCATTGAGCGCCTGGCTCAAGGAGGTGGCGCCATCGGACGCGCTGCGCAAGGGCTTCTGCCATGATCCGGCACTGTTCGACGAGTTCCGCCTGCTCTATCGCGCCGAGCTGGCGGCTCGCCCCGAGCATTGGCAGGGCCTGTTGAGTATGGCCGAGCGGGGCAACCTGACCCTGCTGTTCGCCGCCCGTGACGAACGGTTCAACAACGCCCGGGTATTGGCCGAGTTTCTCGAAGAAGAGCTGGAGCGGCGCGGGCCGCCCAGCTCGCCGGTGTGCTACGCGGGTCAGTAATTGCCGGAATCGTTGCACACCAGCTCGTCGCTGGCGGCCACCGCATAGCAGATCATCTTGTCGTCCTTGTAGGGCAGTACCAGGCTGTAGCCAGGTTTGCCGTTGACCAGTAATTGCTGGGCCTTGGTGTCCCAGTCGATGCGTACTTCATTGCCGCTGTCCCAGTCCCAGTGGGTGAAGAAGTACTGGTCGCTGGCCGCGCAGGTGGTCACCGCACAGGCGCCCTGGCTCTTCAACTCGCCGCTCTTGTAGTAGTAACAGGTGCCGCGGCCTTCGCCGCAGCCGGCGTTGGCGGTACTGGCAAGCAGCGACAGCAGCAGGGAGCAGTAGAGCCGTTTCCCGCCAAGTTCCTTGTTCTGTCTATTCATAGGGCGAGCAGCTCCGTGCTCCAGTTGCCACCCTGTTGTCCGCGCACTATCAGCAGCCCTTCGCCGGGGCCGGGCGTGGCGCCGATCAGCTGTCCCTCCGGGCTCCAGAACGCGCTGCGCCCCGCGGACATATAGCCGCCGGACGGCCCCCCGTGGTTGGCCATCAGCACGCCGTAGCCATGGGTGGAGGCATACCCTTGCAACTGATCAGAATCGACCGCGTAGCCACGCTCGGAGATCAACACCCCGGCCAGGTACAGCGAGGCGCCGGTCGCGGCGGCCGCGGCGGCATGCTCGGCATGGCCGGTATCGGCACAGATGGCCAGGGCGAAGCGCTGGTCGTGGAGGGGGAAGCTGGCGGCATCGGCCGAGCCGGGGCTGGCCCAGCGTTCCTCGCCGGAGTGCAGGTGGCGCTTGTGGTAGGTGGCGTGGCTGCCGTCGGCGAACAGCACTATGGCGCCTATATGCGGGCGCTCGTCGGCGCTGGCCAGCGGCGCGCCGAGAATCAGGACCATATTGTGCCGCCGGGCCAGAATGCGCAGCGGCTCCAGCGCGTCGCCCGCCGGATCGACCACGCACTCGGCGACCAGGTCGGGTTCGTAGCCGCTCAGCGACAGCTCGGGGAACAGCAGCAGCTCGACGCCTGCCGCCGCGGCGCTGTGGGCGAAGGCGCAGTGCCGCTCGATATTGGCGGCCAGATCGCCAGGGCTGGAAATGCTTTGGGCGGCGGCTATGCAGAGGGTGGGCATGGGCTGGTTTCCTTTCCAGTGTGATATCGGCGGCGGAGGTACAGCATCAGCGCGGCCAGACAGATCGCCAGCTCGACGATGAAGGTCCAGTGCAGCAGGAAGTTCAGCCACCAGGGTTGATAACGATTGGGCACGCTGAACAGCGCGTAAGCCTGATCGCGAAAAGGCGCCAGCCACCAGATATCGCCGACCAGGCTGTCCAGCAGCATGTGCAGGACGCCAGCGAGGGCGAATGCCAGTGTCGACGAGGCCAGGGTGCTGTGGCGTCTGACGCTCCGCCAGAGGCAGGCCAGTGCCGTGAGGCCGAGCCAGAGCAGCGGCCAGTGGCTGAAATACCTGTGGTGGTGGGTCTGGCGGCCGTCCAGCAGGTAGAAGTAGAGGAGGTCGAGGTCCGGTGCCACGGCGCCCGCGATGCAAGCCAACATAATGGCGCCGAAGCGGTTGGAGTTCTGCAGTAGGGAACCGAGCAGGTAGCCGGAGGGCGCGTGGGCGATAAACATCTCATGCCTCCCTGGGCCGCAGATGGCCGGAGTAGCCGAACAGCAGGCCCTGCCCGGCTAGGGTGAAGGTCACGGAGAAGCGGTACTGCCCGGCCTCGATGCACTTGTAGGCCTCGGAGCGGGGCTGCAGCCAGGCGGGCAGCGGTATGCCGAGAAAACGCATGCGCCGCTGCTGCCAGTACCAGCCGCCATCGATGATCTGTACGCCCAGCTCCAGGCTCAGCTTGCCGGTGCTTTCCAGCCAGTGCCCGGCGGGGAAGTGGCCGTGGGGCACGAAGGTCGAGTCCATTCGCTGCCCGCCGGCGAAGCGGCGACTCCAGAGCAGGCAGGACTCGGAGTGACGAATCTCGACGCGCATCTCACAGCGTCGGCAGCCGGTCGGCAGCCCCAGTCTGGCGGCCAGGCGCCGACCGAGCAGGCCGGCCAGGCCCTGGCCATAGCGCAGCTCCACCTCGCCGATCAGTTCGCCGCCTTCGCGATGCAGGCGTTGCAGCAGCGGATGCAGCTCGGCGAAGTGCTCGCCGAACCAAGTGACGACAGCGTTCCCTTCCGTGGGCATGGTTGGCTTTTCTCCGAGTCAGCGCTGTGCGGCGAACGCCTGGTGATAGGTGACCATGCCTCGCGGCAACGGCTGGCCGAACGACAGGGCCTGGAAATATTCCGCTGGCACATCGGCAAGCACCAGCTCCGGCTCTGGCCTGAAACCGAAGCGACGGTAGTAGGCCGGATCGCCCAACAGCACACAACCGGCGGCGCCCTGCGTGCGTAGGGTATCTAGGGCCTCATGCATCAGTCGAGTGCCGATGCCCTGGCCCTGGCGTTCGGGGGCGACCGAGATAGGGCCGAGGCCGAACCAGCCGGTCGCGCCTGAAGAAATGCTTACCGGGGAGAGGGCCACATGGCCGAGGATCGCATCAGCCTCTTCGGCCACCAGCGACAGACTCAGGGCGCCGGCCGCTCGTAAGGCGCTGACGATGAACTGCTCGGTGTGATCGCTGTGTGGCGCATCGCGGAAGGCCGCGATGGTCAACGCCTCGATGGCGCAGGTGTCGCCTGGGCGTTCCGGGCGAATGGTCAGGGGCATGGGTGACTCGGCACAAATGACGGAGGCGCCATTCGACCACGGGTGCGAGTCGCGTGCAAAAGAAAGCCGCCTCAAGGGCGTAATGCTGTTCACTTAAGAAAGCGCCGCGATTTCTTTACAGAGTCGCGGCGTTTCTCTGGCTTGGCCAGCAGCGAAGGACACTGCGCAATACTATGACCTGGATGTCGCGGCGTCTTGAGAGCGCGCCCCTCTCCCGCCGGGAGAGGGGCTGGGGGTGAGGGACTATCGCCTACTCGTTGCCTGGCCCTCACCCCGACCCTCTCCCAGAGGGAGAACAACAGCCGCGGTGCCGACTCAATCAACGTTCGGCCGAGTGCGATGTCGCTAAGTGAACAGCATTACGCCTCAAGGGCAGCTCTCTGTGGCGCTGGCGATTCAGGCCTTGTCGCGTGCCAGGCAGGCGGCGGCGGTGAACAGCACGTCGGTGGAGGAGTTCAGCGCGGTCTCGGCGCTGTCCTGCAGGATGCCGACGATGAAGCCGATGGCCACCACCTGCATGGCGGTTTCGCCGGGGATGCCGAACAGGCTGCAGGCCAACGGGATCAACAGCAGCGAGCCGCCGGCCACGCCGGAGGCTCCGCAGGCGCAGACCGCCGAGACCACGCAGAGCAGGATGGCGGTCGGCATGTCCACGGCGATGCTCAAGGTATGCGCGGCGGCCAGGGTCAACACGCTGATGGTGATGGCCGCGCCGGCCATGTTGATGGTGGCGCCCAGCGGGATGGACACCGAGTAGGTGTCCTCGTGCAGGCCCAGGCGCTCGGCCAGCTGCAGGTTGACCGGTACGTTGGCCGCCGAGCTGCGGGTGAAGAAGGCGGTGATGCCGCTTTCGCGCAGGCAGGTGAGCACCAGCGGGTAGGGGTTGCGGCGGATCTGGCTGAACACGATCAGCGGGTTGACCACCAGGGCGACGAAGACCATGCAGCCGACCAGCACGGCGAGCAGCTGGGCATAGCCGGCCAGGGCCTTGAGGCCGGCGTCGGCGAAGGTGGTGGCGACCAGGCCGAAGATGCCGAGCGGGGCACAGCGGATCACCACGCGCACGATCAGCGTCACGCCGTGGGCCAGGTCGGCGAAGATCGCGCGGGTGGTGTCGCTGCCATGGCGGATGGCGATGCCGAGGCCGATGGCCCAGGCCAGGATGCCGACGAAGTTGCCACGCAGCAGGGCGTTGACCGGGTTGTCCACCACGTTCAGGGCCAGGGTCTTGAGCACTTCGGCGATGCCGCCGGGCGGGGTGGCGCCGGTGGCGGCCTCGCTCAGCACCAGGGTCGAGGGCCACAGGCTGCTGGCGAGCACCGCGACCACCGCGGCGGCCAGGGTGCCGATCACGTAGAGCAGCAGGATCGGGCGGATATGGGTGGGCTGGCCCGGCTTGTGGTTGGCGATGGCCGAGGCCACCAGGATGAACACCAGTACCGGCGCCACGGCTTTCAGCGCGGCGATGAACAGGCTGCCGAGGAAGCCGACCTCATCGGTGGCCTGCGGGGCGAGCAGGGCGAGGGCGATGCCGGCAACCAGGCCGATGGCGATCTGCAGCACCAGGCTGGTGCGCTCGAGCAGTTGTACGAGGGGGCGAAGGAGCATGGGTGATGGTTCCTGTGAGTCGACGGGGCGGCCGATGGGCTTTCCCGTTGGGCGGCGGCCGGGGTGGACGGCGGCCGGTTTCCGGAGGCCGGTCGGGTGGCGACCGGCGCAGAAAAAGAAGGCGGCGATTCTAATGGCTCGCGCTGGCCATTGCTGGCCTTTGGTCAGGCGGAGAAATGAAAACGGCCCGCGAGGGGCCGTTCTCATTCAGGCCAGGTTCGTCAGCCGCCGAGGTAGGCGTCGCGGACTTTCGGGTCGGTGAGCAACGCCTCGCCGGTGCCCTGCATGACGATGCGGCCGTTCTCCAGCACATAGGCGCGGTCGGCCAGCTTGAGCGCCTGGTTGGCGTTCTGCTCGACCAGGAACACCGTGACACCGTCCTTGCGCAGCTGTTCGATGATGTCGAAGATCTGCTGGATGATGATCGGTGCCAGGCCCAGGGACGGCTCGTCGAGCAGCAGCAGCTTGGGCTTGCTCATCAGCGCACGACCGATGGCGAGCATCTGCTGCTCGCCGCCGCTCATGGTGCCGGCGCGCTGGTCGAAGCGCTCCTTCAGGCGCGGGAACAGGTGCAATACCTTGTCCAGCTGTTCCTGGTTGTCCGCCTTGCTGCCGAAGAAGCCGCCCATGGCCAGGTTCTCCTCGACGGTCAGGCGGGCGAACACGCGGCGGCCTTCCGGCACGATGGCGATGCTCTTGCGCATGATGTCGCAGGATTCCTGGCCGACCAGCTCCTCGCCCATGTAGCGGATGCTGCCGCTGGTGGCGCGCGGGTTGCCGCACAGGGTCATCAGCAGGGTCGACTTGCCGGCGCCGTTGGCGCCGATCAGGGTGACGATCTCGCCCTTTTCGACCTCGATGCTGACGTCGTGCAGGGCCTGGATCTTGCCGTAGAAGGTGGAGACGTTGTTGAAGCTGAGCATGGATTACGCCTCCCCCAGATAGGCTTTGATCACGTCCGGATTGTTGCGGATCTGCTCCGGCGTGCCGTCCGCCAGGGGGGTGCCCTGGTTGATCACGTAGATGTGGTCGGAGATGCTCATGACCAGTTTCATGTCGTGCTCGATCAGCAACACGGTCACGTCGTGGTCGTTGCGCAGCATGCCGATCAGCGCCTTGAGGTCCTCGGTCTCCCTCGGGTTGAGGCCGGCGGCCGGCTCGTCGAGCATGAGGATGCGCGGGCGCGTCATCATGCAGCGGGCGATCTCCAGGCGGCGCTGCTGGCCGTAGGCCAGGGTGCCGGCCGGGCGGTTGGCCACGTCGGTGAGGTTGACCACTTCCAGCCAGTGCGCCGCGTACTCCATGGCCTCGCGTTCGCTCTTGCGAAAGCCCGGGGTCTTGAACAGGCCGGAGAGGAAGTTGGTGTTGAGGTGGCGGTGCTGGGCTACCAGCAGGTTCTCCACCGCGGTCATTTCCTTGAACAGGCGAACGTTCTGGAAGGTGCGCACCACGCCCTTGTGGGCGATCTTGTGGCCCGGCAGCTGCTGGATCGGCTCGTTGTCGAGCAGGATCTCGCCACCGGTGGGCTGGTAGAAGCCGGTCAGGCAGTTGAACACTGTGGTCTTGCCGGCGCCGTTGGGGCCGATCATGGACACGACCTGCTTGGGTTGCACGCTCAGGGCGACATTGTTGACGGCCAGCAGGCCGCCGAAGCGCATGGTCAGCCCGCTGACTTCGAGAATCGGGCGGCTCATGGTTTCAACTCCAGGTGGGGGCGTTGCATGGGCAGCAGGCCCTGCGGACGCCAGATCATCATCAGCACCATCAGGGCGCCGAACATCAGCATGCGGTACTCGTTGAACTCGCGGGCCAGCTCCGGCAGCAGGATCATCACCACGGCGGCAAGGATGATGCCCAGCTGCGAGCCCATGCCGCCGAGCACCACGATGGCGAGGATGATCGCCGACTCGATGAAGGTGAAGGACTCCGGGGTCACCAGGCCCTGGCGGGCGGCGAAGAAGCTGCCGGCGAAACCGGCGAAGCAGGCACCCAGGGTGAAGGCGGAGAGCTTGATCACGGTGGGGTTCATGCCCAGCGCGCGGCAGGCGATCTCGTCTTCGCGCAGCGCTTCCCAGGCGCGGCCGATCGGCATGCGCAGCAGGCGGTTGATCACGAACAGGGCGAACAGGGCCAGCAGCAGGGCGATCAGGTAGAGGAAGATCACCTTGTTGATCGAGTTGTAGGCGATGCCGAAGAACTCGTGGAAGGTCTGCATGCCCTCGGCGGCGCGGCGTTCGAACGACAGACCGAACAGGGTCGGTTTGTCGATGTTGCTTATGCCGTTGGGGCCGCCGGTCAGTTCGGTCATGTTGCGCAGCAGGATGCGGATGATCTCGCCGAAACCGAGGGTGACGATGGCCAGGTAGTCGCCGCGCAGACGCAGCACCGGGAAGCCCAGGATGAAGCCGAAGAAGGCCGCCATCATGCCGGCGATCGGCAGGCACATCCAGAAGCTCAGGCCGTAGTAGTGCGACAGCAGGGCGTAGCTGTAAGCGCCGACGGCATAGAAACCGACGTACCCCAGATCGAGCAGGCCGGCCAGGCCGACCACGATGTTCAGGCCGAGGCCGAGCATCACGTAGATCAGGATCAGCGTGGCGATGTCCACCGCGCCGCGGCTGCCGAAGAACGGCCAGGCCAGGCCGACCAGGATCAGACCGAGAACGATCCAGCGCTGGGTGGAGGGCAGGGTGAGGAAGTTGCTGGCGCTTTCCGGCATCTTCGGCACGCTGGGCGCGCTGGCCCAGGCGGCGGAGATGTGCTCGCGCAGCAGTTGCCAGAAGAACATGGCGATGGCGCAGCCGGCGATGGTCCACAGCACGGCGGGGCTGGCGCCGTGCACTTCCAGCTTGATGCCGACGGTGGTCAGCTTCAGGCCGAGCACCGGGTAGGCCACGGCCAGCACCAGCAGGGCGCTGAAGAAGGCGGTCTTGAGGTTCTTGCTATTCATACTTTCTCCACCTCCGGACGGCCGAGGATGCCGGTGGGGCGGAACAGTAGCACCAGCACCAACAGGCTGAAGGCCACCACGTCCTTGTACTGGTCACCGAACAGGTCGGCACCGAAGGCCTCGGCCACGCCGAGCACCAGGCCGCCGAGCATGGCGCCGGGGATGCTGCCGATGCCGCCAAGCACGGCGGCGGTGAACGCCTTGATGCCGGCGAGGAAGCCGATGTGCGGGTTGATCACGCCGTACTGCATGCCCAGCAGCACCGCGGCCACGGCGGCCAGGGTGGCGCCGATGACGAAGGTCAGGGCGATGATGTTGTTGGTGTTGATACCCAGCAGGTTGGCCATCTTGATGTCCTCGGCACAGGCGCGACAGGCGCGGCCCAGACGGGATCTGGAGATGAACAGGGTCAGGCCGTACATCACCAGGAAGGTGACGACGAAGATCAGGATCTGCATGTAGGAGATCACCACGCCGTTCATGGTGCTCTCGCCGAACACCAGATTGCCGGGGATCAGGTTGGGGATGGCCTTGTCCTTGGAGTCCTGCGCGAGGAGTACCTCGTTCTGCAAGAAGATCGACATGCCGATCGCGGAGATCAGCGGGATCAGGCGGTTGCCGCCACGCAGCGGACGGTAGGCCACCCGTTCGATGCTGTAGCCATAGGCACTGGCGACTATGATGCTGGCGGCGAAGGCGCCGATGATCAGCAGGGGCAGGCTGTCGAGGCCCATCATGGTCAGCCCGGCGATGACGATGAAGGCCACGTACGAGCCAATCATGTACACCTCGCCGTGGGCGAAGTTGATCATGCCGATGATGCCGTAGACCATGGTGTAGCCGATGGCGATCAGGGCATAGGTGCTGCCAACGGTCAGACCGTTAACCAGCTGTTGCAGGTAGTGATAGAGCTCAGGCATTACCTAACTCCTCGGCACGGTCCGTAAAGCGGCGCTTGTGACGCGACGGATGGCCGGAAAACTCGATAAAACAAAGCCCACTGCTTGCGCAGTGGGCTTTGGGTTCAGGCGGGAAGCTTACTTGGCTTCGGTTTTGGTACCGTCCTGGTGCCACTCGTAGACCACGAAGCTGAAGTCCTTCAGGTCACCCTTGTCGTCGAAGGCCAGGGTGCCGGTCGGGGTGTCGAAGCTGTTGGCGCGCAGCGCCTCGGCGACCTTGGCGGTGTCGTCGCCGCCGGCCTTCTTCATGCCTTCGGCCATGACCTGCACGGCGGCGTAGGCCGGGAACACGAACGGGCCGCTCGGATCCTGGTTCTTGGCCTTGAAGGCCTCGACCAGCGCCTGGTTCTTCGGATCCTGGTCGAAGGACTTCGGCAGGGTCACCAGCAGGCCTTCGGAGGCCGGGCCGGCGATGGCGGAGATTTCCTTGTTACCCACGCCTTCCGGGCCCATGAACTTGGCTTTCAGGCCCTTCTCGGAGGCCTGACGCAGCAGCAGGCCCAGTTCCGGGTGGTAGCCGCCGTAGTAGACGAAGTCGACGTTGGCCTGCTTGAGCTTGGCGATCAGCGCGGAGAAGTCCTTGTCGCCGGCGTTGATGCCTTCGAACAGGGCGACCTTGGTGCCTTTGCCTTCCAGGGTCTGCTTGACCGCGGTGGCGATACCTTCGCCGTACTGCTGCTTGTCATGCACGACGGCAACGGCCTTCGGCTTGATGTGGTCGGCGATGAAGTTGCCGGCGGTCGGGCCCTGCAGGCTGTCCAGGCCGATGGTGCGGAACACCAGCTGGTAGCCGCGAGCGGTGATGTCCGGGCTGGTGGAGGCCGCGGTGATCATCAGGATGCCTTCGTCCTCATAGATGTCGGACGCCGGCTGAGTGGAGCTGGAGCAGAGGTGGCCGACGACGAACTTCACTTCGTCGTTGACGATCTTGTTGGCCACGGCCACGGCCTGCTTCGGATCACAGGCGTCGTCGTACTTCACGCCTTCGAGCATCGCGCCGTTCACCCCGCCGGCCTTGTTGATCTGCTCGATGGCCATCTCGGCACCGATGAACTGCATTTCGCCGTACTGGGCGACGGCACCGGTTACCGGGCCGGCCAGGGCGATCTTGATGGTGTCAGCAGCCATCGAATAGCTGGCGGCGCCAGCCAGGGCCATAGCGGCGAACAGCTTGGTTACTTGCTTAGTAGCCTGTTTCATAGTGCTCCACTCTTATTGGTATTCGTTCTTGTAATCCATGCGGCCAAAGCTGCAGGACCGGCTAGCTTCCCCGGTCACGCCCCCCGGCAACTGTACCGGCACAGTGTAGAACCCTGTTTCGCGGCTTGAAAAGCACACAGTTGGAGGCGAGATGGCGGGGTGTCGCTTAATTGAAATAAACGTACAGAATAACGGCGGGCTTTTTCGGTGACTGCTAGGTCCTTCTACGGGGGGATATTCGGGCCTGGACTTGCCTGTCGAAGGTGCGGCGCTATCATGGCGCGCCGTGTACTTTCTACACAGAACGAGTCATGACCGAACAGACAAGCACCCTTTATGCCAAGCTACTTGGCGAGACGGCCAGGATTTCCTGGCAGGAACTGCAGCCCTTCTTCGCACGCGGCCAGCTGATGACCGTCGCGACCACGCTGGACCTGGTCGAGGTCGCGCAGGCCGTGGCCGAGGATCAAGGCGCCAAGGTGGCGGCCTGGTTGCAGAGCGGGCAGTTGGCCAAGGTGGACGAGGCGCGTGCGCAGGATTACCTGCAGCGCGATCCGCAACTCTGGGCCGTGGTGGTGGCGCCCTGGGTGCTGATTCAGGAGCGCGGCGAGAGCTCGACCTTGCACTGACCTGGGGCGCTGGTGTGGCGTGAGGCTGATCTAGACTGAGCTTTTCGAGCACGAGGAGGGCCGCCATGTTCGAACCGGGACACTGGCACAGGGCCAGCCTATCTGGTGAGGCCGACTACTCGGTTGATCTTTATTACGAAGTGCGCAGCGATCCCAGGGAAGGGCAGATGGTCCACTTCCGCATGCGGGGCCAGGTCGAGGGCAAGGCCTTCGAGGAAGAGTTCGAGCTGCACCGCGACACCGCCTTCAACTTCGCCAGCGTCGTCACCCGGATCGCCGCCAGGCATGGCCTGCCGACCGAGCATTCGCCGATCATGCGCAGCCACGACGAGTTCGACAGAATGTTCGAGGACATTCGCGCCAAGCTGGGCACCAAGCCCGGCGAGGCGGTGAATTTCGATCATCTGGAGCGGGACAGGTTCTGACCCCCTGCCTGCATGGGGCCCGGGGCTGAGGAAAATGGGGTTGCATGCCTTGGCGGGTAGCCCCTGGTGGGAGCTCGGCAGGCAGCTAAAAGCTCGAGGCTGTCACCTGGGGCTCTCGAATTTGGCTCCGCGACCTGGACTCGACGGCGCCAGCCGAACGCGCGCAAGCAGCGGCCCCGAAGGGGTGAGGCCCTGCAGGCCGAATAACCTCGGACGCAGTCCCTGGTGAGAGTCCGGCAGGCAACGAAAAAAGCCCCAGGTTTTCACCTGGGGCTCTCGAATTTGGCTCCGCGACCTGGACTCGAACCAGGGACCCAATGATTAACAGTCATTTGCTCTACCGACTGAGCTATCGCGGAACAGCGGTGCGTATCCTACTGATTAAAAAGGAGAAGTCAACACCTGGGTGGCAACTTCTCCAATGCGTTTCAGAGGACCTGGACGATGGCCTTGGTGACCGCGTCCAGATTGTTGCGGTTCAGCGCGGCGACGCAGATGCGGCCGGTGCCGACGGCGTAGATGGCGAACTCGTTCTTCAGGCGCTCGACCTGCTCGGCGCTCAGGCCGGAGTAGGAGAACATGCCGCGCTGGCGGGCGACGAAGGCGAAGTCGCGCTTGGCGCCGAGGGCGGCCAGCTGCTCGACCATGGCCAGGCGCATGTCGCGGATGCGCTGGCGCATCTCGCCCAGCTCTTCCTCCCACAGTGCGCGCAGCTCGGTGCTGTTGAGCACGCTGGCGACCACGGTGGCGCCGTGAGTCGGCGGGTTGGAGTAGTTGGTGCGGATCACCCGCTTGACCTGCGACAGCACACGGCCGGCTTCTTCCTTGCTGGCGGTGACGATGGACAGCGCACCCACGCGCTCGCCGTACAGCGAGAAGGACTTGGAGAAGGAGCTGGAGACGAAGAAGGGCAGGCCGGACTCGGCGAACAGGCGCACGGCGAAGGCGTCCTGCTCGATGCCTTCGCCGAAGCCCTGGTAGGCGATGTCGAGGAAGGGCACATGCTCGCGCTCGCGCAGCACTTCCAGCACGGCTTTCCAGTCATCCAGCTCCAGGTCGACGCCGGTCGGGTTGTGGCAGCAGGCGTGCAGCACGACGATGGAGCGGGCCGGCAGGGCCTTGAGGTCTTCCAGCAGGCCGGCGCGGTTCACGCCGTTGGTCGCGGCGTCGTAGTAGCGGTAGTTCTGCACCGGGAAGCCGGCGGACTCGAACAGTGCGCGGTGGTTCTCCCAGCTCGGGTCGCTGATGGCGACCACGGCGTCCGGCAGCAGGCGCTTGAGAAAGTCGGCGCCGGTCTTCAGCGCGCCGGTACCGCCGACGGCCTGGGTGGTGACCACGCGACCTTCGGCCAGCAGGGCGGAGCCTTCGCCGAACAGCAGTTTCTGCACGGCGCCGTCGTAGGCGGCGATGCCCTCGATCGGCAGGTAGCCGCGCGGGGCATGGGCCTCGATGCGCGCGCGCTCGGCCTCGGCGACGGCGCGCAGCAGGGGAATTCGGCCTTCCTCGGTGAAGTACACGCCCACGCCAAGGTTGACCTTGGTGCTGCGGGTATCGGCGTTGAAAGCTTCGTTCAGGCCCAGGATGGGGTCGCGCGGCGCCATTTCGACGGCAGAGAACAGACTCATTTTGTGCGGGAGCTCGAAGGAGGAGAGGTGGGAACCGGCAACGCCCAGTCATAAGTGGAACTAGGGGTTGCATAATCGGGCCGGTATTATAGCGATCCAGCCTGCACCTCGCGACAGCGACGGGGTGCATTTCACTGCTATGACGCCCGCCGTGGCGGCGCGTCACACAGGAGCGCGCATGTCGGATTTCCAGCTCGTTACCCGCTTCAAGCCCGCCGGCGACCAGCCGGAGGCCATTCGCCAGATGGTCGAGGGACTGGAGGCCGGTCTGTCGCACCAGACCCTGCTGGGCGTGACCGGCTCGGGCAAGACCTTCAGCATCGCCAACGTGATCGCCCAGGTGCAGCGCCCGACCCTGGTGCTGGCGCCGAACAAGACCCTGGCCGCGCAGCTCTACGGCGAGTTCAAGAGCTTCTTCCCCAACAATGCGGTGGAGTACTTCGTCTCCTACTACGACTACTACCAGCCGGAAGCCTATGTGCCGTCGTCGGACACCTTCATCGAGAAGGATGCCTCGATCAACGACCATATCGAGCAGATGCGCCTGTCGGCGACCAAGGCGCTGATCGAGCGACCGGACGCCATAGTGGTCGCCACCGTCTCCTCCATCTACGGCCTGGGCAGCCCGGAGGAGTACCTGAAGATGGTCCTGCACGTCGATCGCGGCGACAAGCTGGACCAGCGCGCCCTGCTGCGTCGCCTGGCCGACCTGCAGTACACCCGCAACGACATGGACTTCGCCCGCGCCACCTTCCGCGTGCGCGGCGACGTGATCGACATCTTCCCGGCCGAATCCGAACTGGAGGCGATCCGCGTCGAGCTGTTCGACGACGAGGTGGAGAGCCTGGCGGCCTTCGATCCGCTGACCGGCGAGGTGATCAAGAAGCTGCCGCGCTTCACCTTCTACCCCAAGAGCCACTACGTCACCCCGCGCGAGACGCTGCTGGAGGCGGTGGAACACATCAAGGTCGAGTTGAAGGAGCGCCTGGACTACCTGCGCGGCAACAACAAGCTGGTGGAGGCGCAGCGCCTGGAGCAGCGCACCCGCTTCGACCTGGAGATGATCCTCGAGCTGGGCTACTGCAACGGCATCGAGAACTACTCGCGCTACCTCTCCGGGCGTGCCCCCGGCGAGCCGCCGCCCACCCTGTACGACTACCTGCCGCCGGAATCCTTGCTGGTGATCGACGAGTCCCACGTCACAGTCCCGCAGATCGGCGCCATGTACAAGGGCGACCGTTCGCGCAAGGAGACCCTGGTGGAGTACGGCTTCCGCCTGCCCTCGGCGCTGGACAACCGGCCCATGCGTTTCGAGGAATGGGAGGCGGCCAGCCCGCAGACCATCTTCGTCTCGGCCACGCCCGGGCCCTACGAGGGCGAGCATGCCGGGCGGGTGATCGAGCAGGTGGTGCGTCCCACCGGCCTGGTCGACCCGGAAGTGGAGGTGCGCCCGGCGCGCACCCAGGTCGACGACCTGCTGTCGGAGATCCGCCTGCGCGTGGCCGCCGAGCAGCGCGTGCTGGTCACCACCCTGACCAAGCGCATGGCCGAGGACCTCACCGACTACCTGGCCGACCACGACGTCAAGGTGCGCTACCTGCACTCGGACATCGACACGGTGGAGCGCGTGGAGATCATTCGCGACCTGCGCACCGGCGCCTTCGACGTGCTGGTGGGCATCAACCTGCTGCGCGAGGGCCTGGACATGCCCGAGGTGTCGCTGGTGGCCATCCTCGACGCCGACAAGGAAGGCTTCCTGCGCAGCGAGCGCTCGCTGATCCAGACCATCGGCCGCGCCGCGCGCAACCTGCACGGCAAGGCGATCCTCTACGCCGACAACATGACCGGCTCGATGCAGCGGGCCATCGGTGAGACCGAGCGGCGGCGCGAGAAGCAGCTGGCCTTCAACCAGGCCCACGGCATCGTGCCCAAGGGCGTGCAGAAGGACATCAAGGACATCCTCGAGGGCGCCGTGGTGCCGGGCGCGCGCAGCGGCAAGCGCAAGGCCGCGCTCAAGGCCGCCGAGGAGAGTGCCCGTTACGAGGCGGAGCTGCGTTCGCCGAGCGAGATCGGCAAGCGCATCCGCCAGCTGGAAGAGAAGATGTTGCAGTGCGCCCGCGATCTGGAGTTCGAGGCCGCCGCGCAGCTGCGCGACGAGATCCACAAGCTGCGCGAGCGCCTGCTGCAGGTCTAGTGCGCCGCGCCGCCGCTGGCGTCGGCCGGCAGGGCGCGGGTTAGCAGCACGGCGAGCATGCTCACCGCCAGGGCCAGGCCGACGAAGTGGAAGGCGTCGTTGTAGGCCATGATGGTCGCCTGCTGGTGGGCGATCTCGCTGAGCTTGCCCAGCGCCGCCTGCTGGCTGCCGAGCTGCTCGGCGAGCAGGGCGAGGCGCTCGTCGACCTGCGGATTGCTCGGCACCAGGGCCTCGCGCAGGTAGTCGAAGTAGGTCGCCGCGCGGCTGTCGAGCAGGGTGGCGAGCAGGGCGATACCGATGGCGCCGCCGAGGTTGCGCAGGATGTTGAACAGGCTCGAGGCGGAGCCAGCGTCCTGCGGCAGGATATAGGCGGTGGCGATCAGCGACACGGTGACCATCACCATCGGCTGGCCGAGGGCTCGCAACAGCTGGATCTGGTTGAACTGCGGGCCGGCGAAGTCCGGATTGAGCACGCCGGAGAAGAAGCTGGCCGCGCCGAACAGGGCGAAGCCGATGGCGCACAGCAGCTTCGGCGAGACCAGCTTCATCAGCCTGGGCACCAGCGGAATCAGGAACAGCTGAGGAATCCCCATCCACATGATCACCTCGCCGATCTGCAGCGCGTTGTAGTGCTGGATCTGCGCCAGGTACAGCGGCAGCAGGTAGATCGAGCCGTACAGGCCGATGCCCAGGCCGACGCTGGAAATGCTGGTCAGGCCGAAGTTGCGTTCGCGCAGGATGCGCAGGTTGATCAGCGGGTTGTCGCGCGACAGCTGCAGGATGACGAACAGCACCAGGCTGACCAGCGCCACACTGCCCAGGCCGACTATCAGCTGCGACTCCAGCCAGTCCTTGCGGTGGCCTTCTTCGAGGAACACCTGCAGGCAGCCCAGGCCCAGGCCGAGGGTGACGATGCCGGCGTAGTCAGTGCTCTTCAGCAGCTGCCAGTCCGCGGCCTTCTTCTCCAGGCCGTAGAGCAGGCCGGCGATCATCAGCAGGCCGGGCGGCACATTGATATAGAAGATGTATTCCCAGCTCCAGGTCTCGGTCAGCCAGCCGCCCAGGGTCGGGCCGATGGAGGGGGCGAAGGTGGCGGTGATGGCGAACAGCGCCATGCCCTTGGCGCGGTGATGTTCGGGCAGCTTGATCAGGGCCAGGGTGAAGGCCAGGGGGATCAGCGCGCCGCCGGTGAAGCCCTGCATGGCGCGAAAGACGATCATGCTCTCCAGGCTCCAGGCCATGGAGCAGAGCAGCGAGGAGGCCAGGAAGCCGGCCGACACCCACACCGCCAGGCGGCGCGCCGAAAGCAGCTGCACCAGCCAGGCGGTGAGCGGGATCATGATGATCTCGGCCACCAGGTAGGAGGTGGAGATCCACGAGCCTTCCTCCAGGGTGGCCGACAGCGCGCCCTGGATGTCCTTGAGCGAGGCGTTGGTGATCTGGATGTCCAGCACCGCCATGAAGGCGCCGAGCATGGCGCTCAGCACGGCGATCCAGTCGCGCCGGCTGGGCTCTCCCTGCGCGCGCAGCAGGGCCTCAGCCGCCATGGCCGGCTTCGCTGGCGATGTCCACTGTCACTTGCACCGACATGCCCGGGCGGATCTTGCCGGCCAGCGGGTTGTCGGCGGCGAAGGTCAGCTTCACCGGAATGCGCTGCACCACCTTGGTGAAGTTGCCGGTGGCGTTGTCCGGCGGCAGCAGGCTGAACTGCGCGCCGGAGGCGGCGAACAGGCTGTCGATGCGGCCTTCGACGGGGCTGTCGGGGTAGGCGTCGAACAGCAGTTCGGCGGCCTGGCCGGGCTGCATCCTGCCGATCTGCGTCTCCTTGAAGTTGGCCTGTACCCAGATGGCGTCGCTCGGCACCACGGACAGCAGATAGGCGCCGGCCTGCACCACCTGGCCGGCACGGGCCGAGCGCTGGCCGACGAGGCCGTCGAGCGTGGCGCGGATCTCGGTGCGCGCCAAGTTCAGCTCGGCCTGGGCGACTTCCGCGCGGGCGTTGGCGATCTGCGCCTGCAGGCGCTTGATATCGGCGTTGAGAGCATCCACCTGCTGGCGCTGGGCGGCCAGGTCGGCCTCGGCCTTGGACAGCTGCGAGCGGGCCACGCGGCTGTCGGCGGAGAGGGTGGTGACCCGCTCCTCGGAGACGTAGCCCGGCTTGCGCAGGGTCTGCGCGCGCGACAGGTCGATCTGCGTGCGGCTGAGGTTGGCCTGGCCGGCGGCGACATCGGCCCGGCTGGCGGCGATCAGGCTGGCCTGCTGCTGCAGGCGGCTCTCGGCCTGGGCCAGTTCCGCCTCGCGGGTGGCCAGGGCGGCGCGGGCGCGCTCCAGGGCCAGCTGGAAGTCGGCGGACTCCAGGGTCAGCAGCAGCTGGCCCTTCTTCACGGGCTGGTTGTCGGCCACCAGGACCCGTTCGATGCGCGCGCCGAGCTGGCTGGAGACGCGAGTGATCTCGCCCTGCACATAGGCGTTGTCGGTGCTCTCGTGAAAGCGCCCGATCAGCAACCAATGGCCGAACAGCCCCAATCCGACCAGGGCGAGGAGGGCGGCGAAGACGGACAGGCGGCGTTGCAACTGGGCGGGCATGGCGAGACTCGGACTGCGGACAGAATCCGGGGAATCTAGCAGTGTTGCCGGCATGGCTGTAGTCGGTAGAATTCGTAAACTTTGTTGTTTGAGTGGAACAATCATGGGGCTCGATGACGCCTTGATCTTCACCCGCGTGGTGGACTGCCACAGCTTCACCCAGGCCGCGCAGAGCCTGGGCATGCAGAAATCCACGGTGAGCCGGCGCATCGCCCTGCTCGAGGAGCGCCTCGGCGTGCGCCTGCTCAACCGCACCACGCGCAAGCTGCGCCTGACCGAGGTGGGCCAGGCCTACTACGAACGCTGCCGGCAGATCATGCTGGACTTCGCCGAGGCCGAGCAGGCGGTGATGCAGTTGCAGCAGGAGCCCTCCGGGCTGCTGCGCATCACCGCGCCCATCGAGTTCGGCCAGCTGTTCCTCGGTCGGGTGCTCGGCGAGTTTATGCGCCAGTACCCGCAGATCAGCGCCGAGGTGGAGCTGACCTCGCGCGAGGTGGACCCGCTGGAGGAGGGCGTCGACATCGCCATCCGGGTCGGCCAGCCGCAGGACTCCACCCTGATCGCGCGCAAGCTGTTCGAGAGCCGCCGGCGCCTGTGCGCCAGCCCCGACTACCTGGCCCGCCACGGCACGCCCACCAGCGTCGCCGAGCTGGCCGGGCATCGCGCCATCCACCTGCCGCTGGACTCGCCGCGCTACTGGCCGCTGCTGGGCGAGCACATTCCCTGTCAGCGCGTGCTGGCCAGCAACAACCTGACCCTGGCGCGCGAGGCGGCGCTGGCGGGGGCGGGGATCGCCGCGCTGCCGGTGATGATCAGCGAGGAGGAGATTCGCAGCGGCCGCCTGCTGCAGCTGCTGCCCGAGGCGCGCCTGCCCACCGGCGAGCTCTATGCCGTCTATCCCTCGCGGCGTTTCCAGGCGATGAAGGTCAAGACCTTTCTCGACTTCCTGCTCGCCAGCCTGCCGCAGATCGGTCGGCTGGAGCCGGCCGGCGCTGGCCTGCTAACATCGCGGCCCTGATCCAACCTCCCGCCTTCGAGACTTGTCATGACCAAAGTCCGCACCCGCATTGCGCCGTCGCCCACCGGCGACCCGCACGTCGGCACTGCCTACATCGCCCTGTTCAACCTGTGCTTCGCCCGCCAGCACGGCGGCGAGTTCATCCTGCGCATCGAGGACACCGACCAGCTGCGCTCGACTCGCGAGTCCGAGCAGCAGATCTTCGATGCCCTGCGCTGGCTGGGCATCGAGTGGAACGAGGGGCCGGACGTCGGCGGCCCGCACGGCCCGTACCGGCAGAGCGAGCGCGGCCATATCTACAAGAAGTACTCGGACGAGCTGGTCGCCAAGGGCCATGCGTTTCCGTGCTTCTGCTCCGCCGAGCGCCTGGACCGGGTGCGCGCAGAGCAGATGGCGAAGAAGGAAACCCCGCGCTACGACGGCCACTGCATGCATATCGCCCCCGAGGAGGCGCAGCGGCGCATCGCCGCCGGCGAATCGCACGTGGTGCGGATGAAAGTGCCGAGCGAGGGCGTCTGCGTGGTGCCGGACATGCTGCGTGGCGATGTGGAGATCCCCTGGGATCGCATGGACATGCAGGTGCTGATGAAGGCCGATGGCCTGCCCACCTACTTCCTGGCCAACGTGGTCGACGATCACCTGATGGAGATCAGCCACGTCCTGCGCGGCGAGGAGTGGCTGCCGTCGGCGCCCAAGCTGATCAAGCTGTACGAATACTTCGGCTGGGAGCAGCCTAAGCTCTGCTATATGCCGCTGCTGCGCAATCCGGACAAGTCCAAGCTGTCCAAGCGCAAGAACCCGACCTGCATCACCTTCTACGAGCGCATGGGCTTCATGCCCGAGGCGCTGCTCAACTACCTGGGGCGGATGGGCTGGTCGATGCCGGACGAGCGCGAGAAGTTCTCCCTGGCCGAGATGATCGAGCACTTCGACCTGTCGCGCGTCTCCCTCGGCGGGCCGATCTTCGACATCGAGAAGCTGTCCTGGCTCAACGGCCAGTGGCTGCGCGAGCTGCCGCTGGAGCAGTTCGCCCGGCGCGTGCAGGACTGGGCCTTCAACTCCCAGTATCTGATGCAGATCGCCCCGCATGTACAGCAGCGCGTCGAGACCTTCAGCGACATCGCGCCGCTGTCCAGCTTCTTCTTCAGTGGCGGCGTGCAGCTCGACCCTGCGCTGCTGGCGCACAAGAAACTGTCGCCGGATCAGGTGCGCCAGGCCCTGCAGCTGTTGCTGTGGGAGCTGGAGGCGCTGCGCCAGTGGGACAAGGAGAAGATCACCGAGAGCATCCAGTTCGTCTGCGCCGGCCTCGGCCTCAAGCTGCGCGACCTGATGCCGCTGATCTTCCCGGCCATCACCGGCAAGGCCAGTTCGGTGTCGGTGCTGGATGCCATGGAAATCCTCGGCGCCGACCTGTCGCGCTTCCGCCTGCGCCAGGCCATCGAGCTGCTCGGTGGGGTGAGCAACGGCGAAAGCAAGGAGTGGAAGAAGCTGCTGGAGAGCTTCCGCGGCTGAGCGGGGAGGCCGCCGGTCATCGCCAGGTGACGCCGGCCTCTGGGGTAAGTGATTGTTCTGCCTTCAAAATTTTTTAGGGCTCGGTGAAAAATTGTGTTGACAGGCCAATACCTCGCCCCTAATATGCGCCCCGTCCAAGCGACGGGGCTATAGCTCAGCTGGGAGAGCGCTTGCATGGCATGCAAGAGGTCGACGGTTCGATCCCGTCTAGCTCCACCAAATTTGCCACCGAACGAATTCCAGCGCGTTCGAGTGAATGAAGGATTCGTCCCCTTCGTCTAGTGGCCTAGGACACCGCCCTTTCACGGCGGTAACAGGGGTTCGAGTCCCCTAGGGGACGCCACTTCACGCAGTGCTGCACTGCACGTCGAGAGACGCTAAATCCGGGGCTATAGCTCAGCTGGGAGAGCGCTTGCATGGCATGCAAGAGGTCGACGGTTCGATCCCGTCTAGCTCCACCAATCACTGACAAGGCCAGCCTTAGGGCTGGCCTTGTTCTTCGAAGGTTCTGTCCCCTTCGTCTAGTGGCCTAGGACACCGCCCTTTCACGGCGGTAACAGGGGTTCGAGTCCCCTAGGGGACGCCACTTTCTTTCCGCGTTTTGCGGACTTCAAGGGTCATTCTTCGGAATGGCCCTTTTGTTTTTCCGGCATTCGATATCGGCGACGAGCGGTCTCGCGCAGTGCTTGCGCATTTCTATTATGGTCGTAATATTAACTCCATAATCTGATGGAGGCTGCCATGCGCGACAAGAAGGCCAGAACCCGCGAACGCATTCTCGGCGCTGCCGCCGGGGAGTTGGTTCGGCGCGGTCCGCTGGAGCCCAGCGTCGGCGAGGTGATGGGCGCGGCGGGGCTGACGGTCGGCGGCTTCTATGCCCACTTCGCGAGCAAGGAGCAGCTGATGCTGGAGGCCTTTCGCCAGCTGCTGCGGCGCCGCCGTCAATTGCTTGCGCGGCTCGACGACGGCCTGAATGCCGAGCAGCGCCGGGTGCTGAGCGCGGCCTTCTACCTGTCGCGCAGGCACCGCGACTCCAGCGACGACGCCTGCCCCTTGCCCAGCGCCCTGGGCGAGCTCGGGCGCCTGTCCGAGCCGTTTCGCCAGGTGCTGGCCGAGCATATCGAGTTGATGGTGGCCGAGCTGGCCGGCAGTCCCGAGGAGCGGGACAAGGTGTTGGCCGACCTGGTGCTGATGGTGGGCGGCTTGGCCCTGGCCCGTGCGTTGGGCCGGGGCGAGCTGTCCGACCGGGTTCTGCGTGCCGCCCGTTCGGCGGTGCAGTGAAAGCCTGCCCGCGCCGCGGGCCTTTGTGTGAGGAGATGCGAGATGAGCAGCTTGAACTGGATTCGTGGCTTCAACGCCACCATAGGTCGCCTGGCCCCGGATCTGGCGGCCAGCAGGATGCACAGGGCCTTTCTGACGCCACACGAGCGGGCGCCGCGCGACTGGGAGCTGCCGCTGCTGGCCGAGGCTGAACGCGTCACCCTGCGTTTCGGGCTTTCGGCGTTGCGTTGGGGCAGGGGGCCGGCCGTGCTCCTGCTGCACGGCTGGGAGGGTCGGCCGACCCAGTTCGCCGAGCTGATCCGCGCGCTGGTGCGCGCCGGCTATGGCGTGGTGGCGCTGGATGCGCCGGCCCACGGGCGTTCGCCCGGCCACGAGGCCAACGTGGTGCTGTTCGCCCGCGCCCTGCTGGAAGCGGCCAGCGAGCTGCCGCCGCTGAAGGCGGTGATCGGTCACTCCCTGGGCGGTGCCAGCGCGCTGCTGGCCACTCAACTGGGGCTGCGCACCGAGGCGCTGGTAACCATCGGCGCGCCCGCGCGCATTCTCGGCGCGCTGCGCCGCTTCGCCCGCTTCGTCGGGTTGCCCGCCGAGGCACGGGCGCGCTTCGTGCGTCTGGTCGAGCAGAGTGCCGGCATTCCCGCCGCCCAGCTCGACGTGGAGCGCTACGACTTGGATCTGCCGGGGTTGGTGGTGCATGCCAAGGACGATCCGATGGTGCCTTTCAGCGAGGCCGAAAGCATCCACATGGCCTGGGCCGGCAGCCGCCTGCTGGCCCTGGAGGCGGGCGGCCACAGCAAGCCGCTGGGCGACCCGCAGGTGGTCGAGGCGGTGCTGGAGCTGCTGGGCAGCGTCGCTCTCAACGACGCGGTCGAGCGTCGCGTGCTGGGTGTTACCGCGTTGGCTTCGTGACCTCGCCGCGAGGCGTTACACTCCCTCCCAGGTGTCCGCCGGGCGAAGTTGTGCTTCGTGCCGGCCGGGCGCCGTCACAGCAGCCAATGCCGTTCGCCGAGAGGGGGAGAACATGAGCCTGACGATGGATGTGGTGCTGCAGCGGGCGCGGCCTGTGCTACCGGTACTGGTGATAGAGGACTGCGCGCTGGCGGTGGACCTCGCGCGTGCCCTGCATGCCGGCGGCGTGGAGGTGCTGGAGGTGACCCTGCGCACGCCGCGGGCCCTGGAAGCCCTGGCGGCGATCCGCCAGGCCCTGCCGGAGCTGCTGGTCGGCGCCGGTACGGTGATCCATGCCGAGCAGTTCCAGGAGGCGCGCGATGCCGGCGCCCAGTTTGCCGTCAGCCCCGGCTGCACCGAGCGCCTGGCGGCCGCGGCCGACGATTCCGGGCTGCCCTATCTGCCGGCGGTGATGACGCCCTCCGAGGTGCTGCTGGCGCTGGAGTATGGCTATCGCTCGCTGAAGCTGTTCCCGGCGGGCGGCAGCACCAGCGTGAAGATGCTGAAGAGCTTCAAGGGACCCTTCACCGGCATTCGTTTCTGCCCCACCGGCGGCATCACCGCCGACAACCTGCTGAGCTTCCTGCGCCTGCCCAACGTCGCCTGCGTCGGCGGCACCTGGATCGCGCCGGACAACCTGATCCGCGCCCGCGCCTGGGACCAGATCACCCAGCTGGCCAGCGAGGCCCGCGCCCTGGCCGCCAGCCTGGAGGCCAAGCCATGAGTTGGGAGTTGCCCGATCCGTTCGTCATCGATCTGCTGGTGGCAGCCGAAGACATCGACGGCCTGGGGCATGCCAACAATGCGGTCTACGTCAGCTGGCTGGAGCGTTGCGCCTGGCGCCACTCGCAGTACCTGGGGCTGGACCTGGCCGAGTACCGCCGCCTGGATCGCGCCATGGCCGTGCTGCGTCACGAGGTCGACTACCTGGCCAGCGCCTATGAGGGCGAGGAACTGCAGATGGCCACCTGGATAGTCGAGTCCGACCAGCGCCTGAAGATGACCCGGCGCTTTCAGCTGTGGCGCCCGGCGGATGCCACCACGCTGCTGCGTGCGCAGACCACCTTTGTCTGCATCGAGCTGTCCAGCGGCAAGCCCAAGCGCATGCCGGTCGAGTTCGTCGAGGGCTACGGTCGCGCCCTGCTGGAGCCTTTTCCCCTGCAGCTGTGAGTCGGCCATCGCGGCGCGCTACTCGCTGGGCCCGGTGATCGCTACAATCGCCACCCCGTTATTCGAGACCTCTGCCGTGCAAATCGCCTTGGCCCCCATGGAGGGGCTGGTCGACGAGATACTGCGCGATGTGCTGACCCGTGTCGGTGGCATCGACTGGTGCGTCACCGAGTTCATCCGCGTCTGCGACCGCCTGCTGCCCGCGGCCGCCTACCACAAGCTGGCCCCCGAGCTGGCCGACGGCTCGCGCACCCGCGCCGGCACGCCGATGCGCGTGCAGCTGCTCGGCTCAGATCCGGTCTGCCTGGCCGACAACGCGGCTTTCGCCTGCAGCCTGGGCGCGCCGGTGATCGACCTCAACTTCGGCTGCCCGGCCAAGACGGTGAACAAGTCGCGCGGTGGCGCGGTGCTGCTCAAGGAGCCGGAGCTGCTGCACGCCATCGTGCGCGAGGTGCGCCGCGCCGTGCCGGCGGCGATCCCGGTGACGGCGAAGATGCGCCTGGGCTTCGACAGCCCGGACGGCGCCCTGGACTGCGCGCGGGCCCTGGTCGAGGGCGGCGCCGCGCAGCTGGTGGTGCACGCGCGGACCAAGCTCGACGGCTACAAGCCGCCGGCGCACTGGGAGTGGGTGGCGCGCGTGCAGGAGGCGGTGGCGGTGCCGGTCTACGCCAATGGCGAGGTGTGGAGCGTCGAGGACTGGCGGCGCTGCCGCGAAGTCAGCGGTGTCGAGGACATCATGCTCGGTCGCGGCCTGGTCTCGCGCCCCGACCTGGCCCGGCAGATCGCCGCCGCCCGGCGCGGCGAAGAGGTACGGCCCATGAGCTGGGCCGAGCTGCTGCCGCTGCTGCAGGACTTCTGGCTGCAGGCCCGGCGCAAGCTGGCGCCGCGCTATGCCCCGGGGCGTCTCAAGCAGTGGCTGGCCATGCTCACGCGCAGCTACCCGCAGGCGCAGGCGCTGTTCGCCGAGCTGCGCCGGGAGAACGACTGCGCGCGGATCGACTACCTGCTGGGTTCACCGGGCGCAGCACTGGCCGAGAGCGCCTGATTCAGCGCCCGCCACTGACATCGATAAAGCTGCCGGTGCAGTAGGAGGACTGCTCCGAGGCCAGCCAGAGAATCGCCTCGGCCACTTCCTCGGGGGTACCGCCGCGGCGCAGCGGCACGCTGCCCTGCAGGCGCTGGATGCGTCCCGGCTCGCCGCCGCTGGCGTGGATCTCGGTATCGATCAGGCCGGGTCTGACGGCATTGACCCGGATGCCCTCGTCGGCCACCTCGCGCGCCAGGCCCAGGGTCAGGCTGTCCACCGCGCCCTTGGCGGCGGCGTAGTCCACGTACTCGTCGGGGGCGCCGAGCCGCGCGGCCATGGACGACAGGTTGACGATGGCGCCACCCCGGCCGCCATGGCGGGTGGACATGCGCTTCACCGCCTCGCGGCAGCAGAGGAAAGTGCCGATCAGGTTGGTGGCCAGCACGCGTTGCAGGCGTGCGGCGTCCATCTGCTCGACGCGCATCTGCTTCTCCAGCATGCCGGCATTGTTGACCAGCACGTCGAGGCGGCCATGGCGCCGGTCGAGCGCCTCGAACAGCCGCAGGACCTCGGCCTCGTCGGCGATGTCGGCCTGTACCGCTTCGGCCTGGCCGCCCGCGGCGGCGATTTCCTCCACCAGCCTGGCGGCCAGGTCGGCGCGGCTGCGGTAATTCAGCAGCAGGCGATAGCCGCGCTGCGCCGCCAGGCGCGCGGTGGCCGCGCCTATGCCGCGGCTGGCGCCGGTGATCAGCATGACCTTGTCCATGTTCGCCCCTTGAAATCCTCTGGCCCATTCCCATCTAGGTTAATGCGGGATGCCGCAGTCGGGTCCCGCCCATACGTCACTTGCTGAATCATTCAGGAGATGCACCATGAGCAACGTTCTTTCCCTGGCCCCGCTGTTCCGCCAGTCCATCGGTTTCGATCGCTTCAACGATCTGTTCGAGTCGGCCCTGCGCAATGGCGAGAGCGCCAGTTCCTATCCTCCCTACAACGTCGAGAAGCATGGCGACGACCAGTATCGCATCGTGGTCGCGGCCGCCGGCTTCCGTGAAGAAGACCTGGAGCTGCAGGTCGAGCGCGGCGTGCTCAGCGTCACCGGCGGCCGCCGCGAGCGTGCTGGCGAGAGCGTCACTTACCTGCACCAGGGCATCGCCCAGCGCGGTTTCAAGCTGTCCTTCCGCCTGGCCGACCATATCGAGGTCAAGGGCGCCTCGCTCGACAGCGGGCTGCTCAATATCGACCTGGAGCGCATCGTGCCGGAAGAGGCCAAGCCCAAGCGTATTCCCATCGGTGGCGAGAAGCCGGCGCTGGAAGGCTGATCGCGCGATCGCCAGGCAGGAGCAGAAGGGCACCCGCGGGTGCCCTTCTGCGTTTCAGTCCGGGCCGCCGGCCAGGAGCAGGGCATGGAACTCCAGCAGCGGCAGCGGCTTGCTGAACAGGTAGCCCTGGTACTGGTGGCAGCCCTGCTGCAGGAGGAAATCCAGCTGCTCCTGCTGCTCCACCCCTTCGGCGACCAGCTCCAGGTTGAGGCTGCGGGCCATGGCCACTATGGCGCGGATGATCTCGGCGTCGTTGGGGTCGCTGGTGGCGTCGCGGACGAAGGACTGGTCGATCTTCAGCACGTCGATCGGCAGGCGCTTGAGGTAGGTCAGCGAGCTGTAGCCGGTGCCGAAGTCGTCCATGGCGAAGCTCAGGCCGAGCTTCTGCAGGCGGCGCATCTTGCCGATGGTGTCGTCGAGGTTCTGGATGACGATGCCCTCGGTGATCTCCAGCTTGAGCATGTCGGCCGGCAGTTCGCTGAGCTTCAGGCGGCGCTCGACCTGCTCGACGAAGTCGTGCTGGCGGAACTGCCGGGGGCTGATGTTGACGCACAGCTGAAAGCTCTCGTGGCGTACCAGGCCGTCGTGCAGCAGGCGCGCGCAGGCGTGGCAGGCCTCGTCCAGCACCCAGGCGCCCACTTCGAGGATCAGCCCGCTTTCCTCCAGTACCTGGATGAACTGTGCCGGCGACTGCGGGCCGAGGCTGGGGTGGCTCCAGCGCAGCAGCGCCTCGGCGCCTATCACCGTGTTCTGGCGGGCATCCACCTGGGGCTGGAAATACAGCTCGAACTCGCCGCGGGCCAGGGCCAGGCGCAGGTCGTTCTCCAGGCGCAGGCGCTCGCTGGCGGCGTCCTGCATGGATTTGCGGAACATCTGGATGGTGTTGCGCCCGGAATCCTTGGCCCGGTACAGGGCGATGTCGGCGCGTTTGAGCAGGTCGGTGGGGTTGTCGCCGTGATCCGGCAGCAGGGCGATGCCGATGCTCGGCGTCACCTGCAGGCGGTGGCCGTCCAGCAGCATGGGCTCGGCCAGCAGCCTGCGCAGTTTCTCGGCCACCTGGCGAACGTGCTGGGCGACTTCCGAGCGCTTGCCTTCGAGGCCGGAGAGCAGCACCACGAACTCGTCGCCGCCCAGGCGCGCCACAGTGTCCTCCTGGCGCACGCTGGCTTCCAGGCGGGCGGTGACCATCTTCAGCACGGCGTCGCCGACCGGGTGGCCGAGCGAGTCGTTGATGTGCTTGAAGTGGTCGAGGTCGAGGAACAGCAGTGCGCCGTGCAGGTGGTGGCGCTTGAGCAGGGCGATCTGCTGGGTCAGGCGGTCCATCAGCAGGGCGCGGTTGGGCAGGTTGGTCAGCGAGTCGTGGTAGGCCAGGTGCTGGATCTGCGCCTGGGCCGCCTTCAGCTCGCTGATGTCGCGGGCGGTGAGCAGCAGGCAGGGCGTGCCGTCGAGCTCGATGGGGTCGACCGAGACCTCGACCAGCTTGACCCTGCCGTCGCGGTGCTGGCCGTGCATCTCCTGATGGTAGACCCGGCCCTCGCGCAGCAGGGTTTCGATCATCCGCGTGCGTTCTTCCGGGTAGGCCCAGACCTTCATTTCCAGCGAGCTGCGGCCGATGACTTCCTCCGGGCGATAGCCGGTCAGGCGCGAGAAGCCCTCGTTGACCTCGATGTAGCGACCGCTGTCGCGCTCGGTGATGGTGATGGCGTCCGGGCTGGAGTGGAAGGCCTTGGCGAACTTCTCCTGGCTGGCCTTGAGCGCGGCCTCGGCGGCCTGGCGCTCGGTGATGTCGCGGAAGGTGGTGGTGATGCACAGCTGGCGGTCGACGCGGATGAAGCGGGTGGACAGCACGCAGGTCAGCTCGTGGCCGCCCTTGGTGCGGAAACGCGCCACCTCGTTGTTCAGGCCCTGGTCCTGGGTGAGCTTCTCGAACAGTCGCTGGCGCTGGCTCTCGTCGACCCAGAAGCGCATCTCGGGGGCGCTGCGCCCGACAATCTGCTCGGGGAGCCAGCCGAACACCTGGCTGAAGCTGGGGTTGACCTCGATGAACACGCCGTCGCGGATGCGCGACACGCAGATCGGCTCGGGGCTGGCCTGGAACAGGGTGACGAACTTCTCCTCGGAGGAGGCCAGGCGCTGCTCGCGCAGCACCCGCTCGGTGATGTCCATGAGGATGCCGACCATGCGCAGCGGCTGGCCTTCGCCGTCGCGATAGAGCTTGGCGGTGCTCTCCAGGTAGCGGGTTTCGCCATTTGCCAGGGCCACCCGGTAGGTCAGCTGCTGCTCGCTGCGTCCGCTCTCGCAGGTCTCGCCATAGACCTTGCGCATCTGTCGCTGGTCGTCGAGCGGCACGTGCTCGAAGAAGTCGGCGAAGGCGCCGTGATAGGGCTCGGCAGCCAGGCCGTGGAGGCTGGCGGCGCGCTCCGAGCCATGCAGGGTGCCGCTGGGGATATGCCAGTCCCAGGTGCCCAGGTCGGCCGACTCCAGGGCCAGGCTCAGGCGTTCCTGGCTGTCGCGCAGGGCGATTTCCTGCTCCTGCTGCTGGGTGATATCGCGGATCACCCCGAACACCCGTCTGTGCCCCTGGGCGTCGACCTGCGGGCGCCCGCTGATCTCCAGCCAGCGCAGGCTGCCGTCGGGCCAGCGGATGCGGTGGCGCAGCGCCTCGGTCCTGGGGATGCCGTCGAGCACGTCCTGGAACAACTGCCGCACCTTGGCGCGGTCTTCCTCGGGGATCAGCTCGATGTAGTCGACCTGGCGCCGCAGCGGGCGCTTGGGGTCGAGGCCGAACAGTGCCTGGGCGCCGCGTGACCAGCTGACCTTGCCGCTCTCGGTGTCCCAGTACCAGGCGCCGAGATGCGCGCCGTTGAGCGCGGCGAGCAGCAAGGGGGCGTCCTGCCAGGTCTTCTCGAACTCGGCCGGGTCGAGGGCTGGTATGTGGGGGAAGGGCGGTTGTTCGGGGGCTTTGGACATAGGGTCCTCGTCCGGGCTCGTTCTGGCTTTCGCGCCTGTGGAAAAGGGGCCGACGCAGAGGCTGGCGAGCTGCTTATTCTTATCGTTATGAACCCCACGTTAGCCGCTGTTGCGCGGTCTAGGCAAGGTCTGCGCGCTGTTCGTCGAGCAGTGCCATGAAGGCCCTGGCGGCATTGGACAGGGTGCGCTCGCGATGCAGGATGTAGCCGAGCCGGCGCGACAGCTGGATGCCCGGCAGCGGCAGGCGCACCACCTGCTCGTCGAGCATGGTGCGCGGCAGCACGCTCCAGGCCAGGCCGATGGAGACCATCATCTTGATCGTTTCCAGGTAATTGGTGCTCATGCCGATATTCGGCGCCAGGCCCTGGGCGGCGAACAGCTTGTTGACGATGTGATGGGTGAAGGTGTTGCCGCCGGGGAACACTGCCGGGTGGCGTGCCACGTCGGCCAGGGTCACGGCGCCGCTGCGCGCCAGCGGATGTTCGGGCGCGGCGACGAAGTCCAGTGGGTCGCTCCACACCGGCACCGCGTGCACCGGCTCGCGGGTCTCGGGGGCCAGGGTGATCACCGCCAGCTCGGCGCGGCCGTGCAGGACCTCCTCGTAGGCCACCTCCGAGTCGAGGAACTGGATATCCAGCGCCACCTGCGGATGCATGCGGGTAAAGGCGCGCAGTAGTGGGGGCAGGCGGTGCAGGCCGATATGGTGGCTGGTGGCCAGGGTCAGCCGGCCGCCGACCTCGCCGCTCAGATTGGTCAGGGCGCGCCGGGTGTCGTCCAGCACGTTGAGGATCTGGTAGGCGCGCGGCAGCAGGGCACGTCCGGCCTCGGTCAGGCCCACCTCGCGACCCAGGCGGTCGAACAGGCGCACGTCGAGCTGTTGCTCCAGGGCGGCGATGCGTTTGCTCACCGCCGGCTGGGTGAGAAACAGGCGTTCGCCCGCCGCCGAGAAGCTGCCGCTCTCGGCCACGGCGAGAAAGGCGTTGAGGTTGGCCAGGTCCATTTTGAATTCCTTTGAGTTATCCAATGAATGAAAAATATGAATTGGAGTTATTCAAAGCAAGCCCCTAGCATGCGCACATCGGCTAAAGGGCGCGCGACCCTGGCCCGAGGGGGTGGACGGCAGATCCCGCCACGCCCGCGTAGAACAATCTGATGAGGATACCGAGATGGCCGGCAAGACCCTGTACGACAAGCTCTGGGAGATGCACGAGGTGAAGCGCCGCGACGATGGTTCGTCGCTGATCTACATCGACCGGCAGATCCTCCACGAAGTGACCTCGCCGCAGGCCTTCGAAGGGCTGCGTCTGGCCGGGCGTAAACCCTGGAGAGTGGACGCCAATATCGCCACCCCGGACCACAACGTGCCGACCACCCGTGCCGAGCGCCAGGGTGGCCTGGAGGCCATAGTCGACGAGGTGTCGCGCATCCAGGTGCAGACCCTCGACGAGAACTGCGACGACTTCGGCATCCTCGAGTTCAAGATGAACGACAGCCGCCAGGGCATCGTCCATGTGGTCGGCCCGGAGCAGGGCGCCACCCTGCCGGGCATGACCGTGGTCTGCGGCGACTCGCACACCTCCACCCATGGCGCCTTCGGTGCGCTGGCCCACGGCATCGGCACCTCCGAGGTCGAGCACGTGCTCGCCACCCAGTGCCTGGTGGCCAAGAAGATGAAGAACATGCGGGTAGCGGTGGAGGGCCAGCTGCCCTTCGGCGTCACCGCCAAGGACATCGTCCTGGCCGTGATCGGCAAGATCGGCACCGCAGGCGGCAACGGCCACGCCCTGGAGTTCGCCGGCAGCGCCATCCGCGAGCTGTCCATGGAAGGCCGCATGACCATCTGCAATATGGCGATCGAAGCGGGGGCGCGAGTGGGCCTGGTGGCGGTGGACGAGAAGACCATCGCCTACGTCGAGGGCCGCCCCTTCGCGCCCAAGGGCGCCGACTGGGACAAGGCCGTGGCGCAGTGGCAGACCCTGGTGTCCGACGCCGATGCGGTGTTCGACACCGTGGTCGAACTGAGGGCCGAAGAGATCAAGCCGCAGGTGTCCTGGGGCACTTCGCCGGAGATGGTGCTGGCGGTGGACGAGAAGGTGCCGGACCCGGCCGCCGAGAAGGACCCGGTCAAGCGCGACTCCATCGTCCGCGCCCTCAAGTACATGGGCCTGGCCGCCAATCAGGCGATCACCGATATCCGTCTGGATCGCGTGTTCATCGGTTCCTGCACCAACTCGCGCATCGAGGACCTGCGCGCCGCCGCCGAGGTGGCCAGGGGGCGCAAGGTCGCCGCGACCGTCAAGCAGGCGCTGGTGGTGCCGGGCTCCGGCCTGGTCAAGGCGCAGGCCGAGCAGGAAGGGCTGGACAAGATCTTTATCGAGGCCGGTTTCGAGTGGCGTGAGCCGGGTTGTTCCATGTGCCTGGCGATGAACCCGGATCGCCTGGAGAGTGGCGAGCACTGCGCCTCCACCTCCAACCGCAACTTCGAGGGTCGTCAGGGCGCCGGTGGCCGTACCCACCTGGTCAGCCCGGCCATGGCCGCGGCGGCAGCCGTCACCGGCCACTTCATCGACGTGCGCGAACTGATCCAGGCCTGAGGAGAGAAGTGATGAAAGCCTTTACCCAACACACCGGCTTGGTCGCTCCGCTGGACCGCGCCAACGTCGACACCGACCAGATCATCCCCAAGCAGTTTCTCAAGTCGATCAAGCGCAGCGGCTTCGGCCCCAACCTGTTCGACGAGTGGCGCTACCTCGACGTCGGCCAGCCCAACCAGGACTGCTCGCAGCGCCCGGTGAACCAGGATTTCGTGCTCAACTTCCCGCGCTATCAGGGCGCCAGCGTGCTGCTGGCACGCGAGAACTTCGGCTGCGGCTCCTCCCGCGAGCACGCGCCCTGGGCGCTGGACGAGTACGGCTTCCGCACCGTGATCGCGCCGAGCTTCGCCGACATCTTCTTCAACAACAGCTTCAAGAACGGCCTGCTGCCGATCGTGCTGAAGGACGAGGAAGTCGACGAGCTGTTCCAGCAGTGCGAGGCCACCGAGGGCTACCAGCTGACCGTGGACCTGGCCGCGCAGACCGTGACCCGCCCGGACGGCAAGCAGTACGGCTTCGAGGTGGATGCCTTCCGCAAGCACTGCCTGCTCAATGGCCTGGACGACATCGGCCTGACCCTGCAGGACGCCGAGGCGATCAAGGCCTTCGAAGGCAAACACCGGCAGAGCAGCCCCTGGCTGTTCGGCGCGATCAAATAACCGGAGCTGCAAGCCTCAAGCGGCAAGCTGCAAGTTAGGGCGGCTCTGCTTGAGGCTTGTGGCTTGCAGCTTGAAGCTATTTCCGAAGGAAATTCCCATGTCCAAACAGATTTTGGTTCTCCCCGGCGACGGCATCGGCCCGGAGATCATGGCCGAGGCGGTCAAGGTGCTGAACCTGGCCAACGACAAGTACGCCCTGGGTTTCGAGCTGAGTTTCGATGATCTGGGCGGCGCCGCCATCGACCGCTACGGCGTGCCGCTGGCCGACGAGACCCTGGAGCGCGCCCGCGCCGCCGATGCGGTGCTGCTCGGCGCCGTCGGCGGACCCAAGTGGGACACCATCGACCCGGCCATCCGTCCGGAGCGCGGCCTGCTGAAGATCCGCTCGCAGCTGGGGCTGTTCGGCAACCTGCGTCCGGCCATCCTCTATCCGCAACTGGCCGAGGCCTCCAGCCTCAAGCCGGAAGTGGTGGCCGGCCTGGACATTCTCATCGTCCGTGAGCTGACCGGCGGCATCTACTTCGGCCAGCCGCGCGAGAGCAAGCTGCTGGAGAGCGGCGAGCGCATGGCTTACGACACCCTGCCGTACAGCGAGAGCGAAATCCGCCGCATCGCCAAGGTCGGCTTCGACATGGCCATGGTGCGCAACAAGAAGCTGTGCTCGGTGGACAAGGCCAACGTGCTGGCCTCCAGCCAGCTGTGGCGCGCCGTGGTCGAGGAAGTGGCCAAGGACTACCCAGAGGTCGAGCTGTCGCACATGTACGTCGACAACGCCGCCATGCAGCTGGTGCGTGCGCCCAAGCAGTTCGACGTGATGGTCACCGACAATATGTTCGGCGATATTCTCTCCGATGAAGCGTCGATGCTGACCGGCTCCATCGGCATGCTGCCGTCGGCCTCGCTGGATGCCAACAACAAGGGCATGTACGAGCCGTGCCACGGTTCCGCGCCGGACATCGCCGGCAAGGGCATCGCCAACCCGCTGGCGACCATTCTCTCGGTGTCCATGATGCTGCGTTACAGCTTCGGCCAGATCAAAGCCGCCGACGCCATCGAGCAGGCGGTGAGCCTGGTGCTGGACCAGGGCCTGCGCACCGGCGACATCTGGTCGGAAGGCAAGACCAGGGTCGGTACCGCCGCCATGGGCGACGCAGTAGTCGAGGCGCTGCGTAGCCTGTAATCTTTCCGGCTTCGTCCGCCATCGGGCGAGGCCGCTTATAGAGGTGTGAGTCGTTATGAAACGTGTAGGTCTGATCGGTTGGCGCGGTATGGTCGGTTCCGTGCTCATGCAGCGCATGCTGGAAGAGCGTGACTTCGACCTGATCGAGCCGGTGTTCTTCACCACTTCCAATGTCGGCGGCCAGGGCCCGGCGATTGGCAAGGACATTGCTCCGCTGAAGGACGCCTACAGCATCGACGAGCTGAAGAGCCTCGACGTGATCCTGACCTGCCAGGGCGGCGACTACACCAACGAAGTCTTCCCCAAGCTGCGCGAAGCCGGTTGGAACGGCTACTGGATCGACGCGGCCTCCAGCCTGCGCATGGCCGATGACGCGGTCATAGTGCTGGACCCGGTCAACCGCAGGGTGATCGACCAGTCGCTGGACGCCGGCACCAGGAACTATATCGGCGGCAACTGCACCGTCAGCCTGATGCTGATGGCCCTGGGCGGGCTGTACGAGGCCGGTCTGGTCGAGTGGATGAGCGCCATGACCTACCAGGCCGCGAGCGGCGCAGGGGCGCAGAACATGCGCGAGCTGATCAAGCAGATGGGCGCCATCCACGGCGCGGTGGCCGAGGACCTGGCCAATCCGGCCAGCGCCATCCTCGACATCGATCGCAAGGTCGCCGAGACCATGCGCGGCGAGGCTTTCCCGGTGGACAACTTCGGCGTACCGCTGGCCGGCAGCCTGATCCCCTACATCGACAAGGAGCTGCCCAATGGCCAGAGCCGCGAAGAGTGGAAGGGCCAGGCCGAGACCAACAAGATCCTTGGCCGCAACAAGAGCCCGATCCCGGTGGATGGCCTATGCGTGCGCATCGGTGCCATGCGCTGCCACAGCCAGGCGCTGACCATCAAGCTCAACAAGGACGTGCCGATGGCCGACATCGAGGGCCTGATCAGCCAGCACAACCCCTGGGTCAAGCTGGTGCCGAACAGCCGCGAGGCGAGCATTCGCGAACTCGGCCCGACCGCCGTCACCGGTACCCTGAGCGTGCCGGTCGGCCGCCTGCGCAAGCTCAACATGGGCTCGCAGTACCTCGGTGCCTTCACCGTCGGCGACCAGTTGTTATGGGGGGCGGCCGAACCGTTGCGGCGCATGCTGCGTATCCTGCTGGAACGCTGATCGCCACTGTGGTGCCAGAGGGCCGGTCCATGACCGGCCCTTTTTATTTTTCGGGTCGTGCGGGTAGAGTGCCGATCAATCAGGTGTTTCCTTGAGGCTTTGCGATGTCCAAGACCTTCGATATCGCCGTGATCGGCGCCACCGGCGCCGTCGGCGAAACCCTGGTGCAGCTGCTGGAGGAGCGTGAGTTCCCGGTCGGCGCGCTGCATCTGTTGGCCGGCAACGCGTCCGCTGGCCAGGCCGTGGCCTTTCGCGGCAAGAACCTGCGGGTACGCGATCTGGTCGGCTTCGATTTCGCCCAGGTACGGTTGGCGTTCTTCGCCGCCGGCGAGGAGGTCAGTCGCCAGTATGCCGCGCAGGCCCATGCGGCCGGCTGCTCGGTGATCGACCTGAGCGGTGCCCTGGAGCAGGCGTTGCCCATGGTGCCCGAGGCCAATGCCGAGGCCCTGACCGGCGCGAGTGCGCCCTATCTGCTGGCCAGTCCGGCGCCGGCTGCCACTGCCCTGGCCGCGGTGCTGGCGCCGCTACGCGCCAGCCTTGGGCTGCGCAAGGTCACCCTGAATGCCGCCCTGGCCGTTTCCAGCCTGGGGCGCGCCGGGGTGGCGGAGTTGGCTCGGCAGACCACCGAGTTGCTCAACATGCGCCCGCTGGAGCCGCAGCTGTTCGATCGCCAGGTGGCATTCAACCTGTTGGCCCGGGTCGGCGAGTTGGAGGAGGGCGGTCATGCCCGCCTCGAGCGCCGCGTGGCCGCAGAGCTGAAGCGGGTGCTGGGCGTCGAGGGGCTCAGGGTCTCGGTGACCTGCATGTTGGCGCCGGTGTTCTTCGGCGACAGCCTGGCGGTCTCCCTGGAGACCGGCGGGCCGGTGGACACGGCGGCGGTCGCCGCTCTGCTGGAGCGGCAACCCGGCCTGGAGCTGGTGGAAGATGGCGATTATCCGACCGTGGTCGGCGACGCGGTGGGGCAGGATGAGTTGTATGTCGGGCGTTTGCGCGCTGGCCTGGATGACCCGGCTGAGCTTAATTTGTGGATTACGTCAGATAATGTACGAAAAGGCTCTGCGCTCAATGCTGTGCAAATTGGTGAGTTGTTGATAAAACACTATCTGTAAAAGATACTTAGCCCCAAATTTGAAGATTTATTCTAGCTTGGCAATACTGGTTTGGTAGTTCGCTGGCGGGGAGTCGCCTCAGGGCGGGTGCAGGCAGCGCGCTTCAAAATCCTCTCGTGCAACGAGAAAAAAAGATAAAACAAGGGATTACGCTATGGTTCGGGTTCGCAAACTAGTGCTGGCAATTGCAGCGGCTTCCGCGCTGACCTCAGGTACGGCACACGCACTGGGGCTGGGGGAGATCGACCTGCAGTCTTCTCTGAGTCAGCCGCTGGTGGCTGAAATCGAGCTGCTCGAAGTGCGCGATCTGGCGTCGACTGAAGTGATCCCTACACTCGCCTCGCCGGAAGAGTTCAACAAGGCGGGAGTCGATCGGCAGTATTTCCTGACTGACCTCAAGTTCACCCCGGTCATCAAGCCCAATGGCAAGAGTGTGATTCGCATCACCTCCACCAAGCCGGTGCGCGAGCCTTACCTGAACTTCCTCGTCGAAGTGCTCTGGCCCAACGGTCGCCTGCTGCGCGAGTACACCCTGCTGCTGGACCCGCCGCTTTACGCGCCGACGCCGGTGACGGCTCCCGCTCCGCGCCTCCCCGTCGCGAGCGCGCCGGCGCCGCGCCCGCAAGCTGCAGCTCCCGCTCCGCGCCCGGTAACGCCCAGTGCCAGTGCGCCGGCCCGGCCGACTACACCGGCGGCGCCGAGTGCCCCGGTCAAGGTCCAGGGTAACGAGTACCGCACCAGCGCCAGCGACACCCTCTGGGAAATCGCCCAGAGCAGCCGCCAGAACGGCACCGTGCACCAGGCCATGCTGGCCATTCTCGATCTCAATCCCAATGCCTTCATCGGTGGCAACATCAACCGGCTGAAGAGCGGTCAGGTGCTGCGCCTGCCCTCCGACGAGCAGGTCAAGAGCCGCAGCCAGGCCGAGGCCCTGGCCCAGGTCGCCGAACAGAATGCGGCCTGGCGCGAAGGTCGTGGTCTGGCCAGCGCGTCGCGTCAGCTGGATGCCACCAAGCGAGCTGCGGCGGGCGCCGCACCGGCCAAGACCGAGGTCAAGGACAGCCTGAAGCTGGTCTCCGCCGACAGCGGCAAGGCGGCTGGCAGCGACAAGGGCAAGGCCGACAGCAAGGCGCTCAGCGATCAGCTGGCGGTGACCAAGGAGAGCCTGGACTCGACTCGCCGCGAGAACGAAGAGCTCAAGGGGCGCATGACCGACCTGCAGAGCCAGCTGGACAAGCTGCAGCGCCTGATCGAGCTGAAGGACAACCAGCTGGCCAAGCTGCAGGGCGATCTCGCCCGGCAGAGCAAGGCTGCCGCGGCTCCGGCCCAGCCCGAGGCTCCCGTTGCCGAGACCAAGCCGGCAGAGGTCAAGCCGCCCCAGGCGCAACCGGCGGCAGAGGCCAAGCCGGCGGAAGTGAAGCCGGCCGAGAAACCGGCCACCACGGACTTCAATTACGAGGAGCCGGTAAAAAAGCCGGAGCCGGCCAAGCCGGTTGCCGAGGCTCCTGCGCCCAAGCCGGTGCAGGCCACCAAGCCGGAAACGCCGGCCAAACCGACTCCGGCCGTAAAGCCGACCGCGCCGGCGCAGCAGCCCGAGCCGCAGGGGATGGTCGATCAGCTGCTGAGCAATCCCATGCTGCTGGGTGCGGTAGGGGGCGGAGCGCTGCTGGTTCTGCTGATCGGGCTGATGGTGCTGTCGCGGCGCAATGCCATGAAAGAGGCGGAGCTGCAGAGCAGCCTGGCCATGGAGGATACGGCTGACAGCTTCGCCAGCGACATGGGCCTGCCGGACGACAGTTTCGCGGGGCTCGGCGGCGATGCGGGCGACGAAACCCAGGTGCGCCCGCAGGCCGAGGAGCGTGTCGCTCCGCAAACCGCCGATGCTCTGGGCGAGGCGGACATCTATATCGCCTACGGTAAATTCGCCCAGGCCGCCGAACTGCTGCGGAACGCCATCAACGACGAGCCGCATCGCAGCGATCTGCGTCTGAAGCTGATGGAAGTCTGTGCGGAGCAGGGCGATCGCGCCGGTTTCGCCCGTCAGGAGCAGGAACTGCGCGAAATCGGCGGTGCGGCCGGTGCCGTCGATCAGCTCAAGGCCAAGTACCCGGCCATGGCGGCTGCGGCTGCAGGTGGTGCCGCCGCGGCTGCGGCGGCGAGCGAGGATATGGACAGCTTCAGTCTGGATGACCTGGCTCTCGACGAGCCCGCCTCCGCGGAGCCGGCAGCCGGCATGGACGATGCCTTCGACCTGAGCCTGGACGAGCTGGATGCCGGTTTCGACGAGCCTGCCAAGCCTGCCGCCGCAGAGGCCTCCCTGGACGATCTGGAGCTGGATGCAGGCCTGGATTTCGATGCGTCGGCCGAGCCGAGCAGTGCGCCGGCCGAGATGGACTTCGACCTGGACCTGGGAGGTGGCGAGGCCACCAGCGAGACGCTGTCTCTGGGCGACGATCTGGCCGACTTCAGCCTGGATCTGGACGCCGAGAGCAAGCCGAGCGAGGCCGCTGGCGAAGAAGACTTCATGCTGAGTCTGGACGACGAGCCGGCTGCCGCGAGCGATGAGGGTGGGCTGGACATGCCGACCGACTTCGATCTGTCGCTGGCCGACGAGACCCCGGCCGCTCCGGCCGCGGATAGCTTCTCCGCTCAGCTGGATGCCGTCTCGGCCGAGCTCGACGAGCTGGGTGGTGGCCTGGCCGACGAGTTGCCGACCGCGCAGCCGGAGGCTTCCTCAAGTGCAACCGCAGGCCTGGATGTGGACGACGACTTCGACTTCCTCTCGGGCACCGACGAGACCGCGACCAAGCTGGATCTGGCGCGCGCCTACATCGATATGGGTGACAGCGAAGGCGCCCGCGACATCCTCGACGAGGTCATCGCCGAGGGTAGCGAGGGTCAGCAGCAGGAAGCGCGCGAGCTGATCGCCAAGTTGAGCTAATCCATGTCCCCAGCAATACCACCAGCGGCGGCCGAGATGGCCGCCGCTGGCGTTTCCAGAATCGCCCTCGGCATCGAGTACAAGGGGGCCCGCTATCGTGGCTGGCAGCGCCAGGAGGCCGGAGTGCCCTCGGTACAGGCCGCCCTGGAGAAGGCCCTTGCGCAGGTCGCCGCCGAGCCGGTCGGGGTGATCTGCGCCGGCCGCACCGACGCCGGTGTGCATGCCAGTGGCCAGGTGGTGCACTTCGACACCCGCGTCGAGCGCCCGCTCAAGGCCTGGGTGATGGGCGGCAATGCCAATCTGCCGGCGGACATCAGCGTGACCTGGGCCAAGGTCATGCCGGCGGACTTTCACGCGCGCTTCAAGGCCTTCGCCCGGCGCTACCGCTATGTGATCTACAACGACCCTATCCGCCCGGCGCATCTGGCCGAGGAGGTCACCTGGAACCACCGGCCGCTGGATGTGACGCGGATGCGCGAGGCCGCCCGGCTATTGGTCGGTACCCACGACTTCACCTCCTTCCGTGCCGTGCAATGCCAGGCCAAGTCGCCGGTGAAGACGGTGCATCACCTGGAGGTGATCGAGCATGGTCGCTTCATCGTCATCGACGTGCGCGCCAATGCCTTCCTGCATCACATGGTGCGCAACTTCGCCGGCGTGCTGATGACCATAGGGGCCGGCGAGCGCGATCCCGCCTGGGTGGGAGAGGTGCTGGCGGCCCGTGACCGGCGCGCCGGCGGGGTGACGGCCCACCCCTACGGGCTGTACCTGGTGCAGGTCGAGTACCCGCAGGAGTTCGACTTGCCGCAGCGCTATCTGGGCCCGCACTTCCTTTCTGCTTTGCCGCAAAGCTTCGGCTGAAACTGCCTCGTGGCTTTGCTACCATCGATTTTTCTTTTCCAGAAGGTGTCGGCACGTTGACAGGCGTTCGCATCAAAATCTGCGGAATCACCCGGGTCGAGGATGCCCTGGCCGCCGTCGCGGCCGGTGCCGACGCCATCGGCCTGGTGTTCTACGCCAAGAGCCCCAGGGCGGTCGGCATCGAGCAGGCTCGCGCCATAGTCGCCGCGCTGCCGCCCTTCGTCACCAGCGTGGGGTTGTTCGTCGACATGGAGCGCGCCGAGCTGGAGAGCATCCTTGCGCGGGTGCCGTTGGACCTGCTGCAGTTCCATGGCGATGAGTCGCTGGAGCAGTGCGAGGGCTTCAATCGTCCCTACATCAAGGCACTGCGGGTCAAGGCCGGTGACGATATCGCCGCCCAGGTGGATCGCTACCCGAGCGCCCAGGGGGTGTTGCTGGACACCTATGTCGAAGGCGTGCCCGGGGGAACCGGCGAGGCCTTCGACTGGTCGCTGGTGCCGCAGGAGCTGAGCAAGCCGCTGATCTTGGCGGGCGGTCTGCGCCCGGTGAATGTCGCTGCCGCGGTGGCGCAGGTGCGGCCCTATGCGGTGGATGTCAGTGGCGGGGTGGAGGCGAGCAAGGGCATCAAGGATGCGCAGAAGATCGAGGCATTCATTCGCGCGGCACGTGGCGCCTGATGTGACGGCGGGCGGATGCCTGCCGTCCATAAGCCATTGCGCCCCGGTCGTAGGGCGGCGACAGCCGCCGACGGCCTGAATCAGATTCGCCCGGGTCGCCGAAAGGCCCGCAACAGCTACGGAGAGTAAGCATGAGCAACTGGTTGAGAGAAAAGCTGATCCCCTCGATCATGCGTTCCGAGGTCAAGAAGAGCTCGGTGCCGGAAGGGCTCTGGCACAAGTGCCCGTCCTGCGATGCCGTGCTCTATCGCCCCGAGTTGGAGAAGACCCTCGACGTTTGCCCCAAGTGCAACCACCACATGCGCATCGATGCGCGCGCGCGCCTGGACCTGTTCCTCGACGCCGAGGGGCGCGAGGAGCTGGGTGCCGAGCTGGAGCCGGTGGATCGCCTGAAGTTCCGAGACAGCAAGAAGTACAAGGACCGCCTGGCCAGCGCGCAGAAAGACACCGGCGAGAAGGATGCGCTGATCTCCATGAGCGGCAAGCTGCAGGGCATGCCCGTGGTGGCCTGCGCCTTCGAGTTCAGCTTCATGGGCGGCTCCATGGGTGCCATTGTCGGCGAGCGCTTCGTGCGTGCCGCCAATGCGGCCCTGGAGAAGCGTTGCCCGCTGGTGTGCTTCGCCGCCTCCGGTGGCGCGCGCATGCAGGAAGCGCTGATCTCGTTGATGCAGATGGCCAAGACCAGCGCCGTGCTGGCGCGTCTGCGCGAGGAAGGCCTGCCCTTCATCTCCGTGCTGACCGACCCGGTCTACGGCGGTGTTTCCGCCAGCCTGGCCATGCTCGGTGACGTGATAGTTGCCGAGCCGCGCGCGCTGATCGGCTTCGCCGGTCCGCGAGTGATCGAGCAGACCGTGCGCGAGAAGCTGCCGGAAGGCTTCCAGCGCAGCGAATTCCTTCTCGAGCACGGTGCCATCGACCTGATCATCCACCGCAAGGACCTGCGTCCGCGCCTGGCCAGCCTGCTGGCGCAGCTGCAGCACCTGCCCACGCCCGCGGCCACTGCATGAGTCGATCCCTCGCCGACTGGCTGAGCTACCTGGAGCAGCTGCACCCCAGCGCCATCGATATGGGGCTGGAGCGCTCCCGCGAAGTGGCTCACCGGCTCGGCCTGGGCAAGCCGGCGCCGTTGGTGATCACCGTTACCGGCACCAACGGCAAGGGCTCTACCTGCGCCTTCCTGGCTGCCCTGTTGCGTGAGCAGGGGCTCAAGGTTGGCGTCTACAGCTCGCCGCACCTGCTGCATTACAACGAGCGGGTGCAGCTGCAAGGGCGCGATGCCCGCGACGACGAGCTGTGTGCGGCCTTCGCCGCCGTCGAGGCGGGGCGTGGCGAGATTTCCCTGACCTATTTCGAGATGGGCACTCTGGCGGCCTTCTGGCTGTTCGAGCGGGCCGCGCTGGACGCCGTGGTGCTGGAGGTCGGTCTGGGCGGTCGCCTCGATGCGGTCAATCTGGTCGACGCCGACCTGGCGTTGGTGACCAGCATCGGTCTGGACCATGCCGAGTGGCTGGGCGATACCCGCGAATCCGTGGCCTTTGAGAAGGCCGGCATCCTGCGCCAGGGTAAGCCGGCGCTCTGTGGCGACCTGGAGCCGCCGTTGCCGCTGCTGCAGCGGGTTGCGGAGCTGGATTGCCCGCTGTTCCTGCGCGGTCGCGACTACGACCTGGCGCTGGGCGAGAATGGCTGGCACTGGCGCGGCCTGACTGCCGATGGGCGGACGCTGGAGCTGCATGATCTGCCGCTGCTCGACCTGCCGATGGAGAACGCGGCCCTGGCCCTGCAGGCCTATGCCGCGCTGGATCTGCCTTGGCAGCCCGAGCGCCTGGCTGCGGCGTTGGCTGCCACGCGGGTGGCCGGTCGGCTGGAGCGGCGCAGCCTGAATTGGCAGGGCAGGGCGCTGACCCTGTTGCTGGATGTCGGCCACAATCCGCACGCCGCCGAATACCTCGCCTCGCGACTGGCGGCTAGGCCGCCCAGGGGGCGCCGGTTGGCGGTGTTCGGCCTGCTCGCCGACAAGGATCTGCCCGGCGTGCTGGCACCACTGCAGCTGGATGTTCAGGACTGGGCCGTGGCGCCGCTGGATAGCCCGCGCTCGCGCCCTGCGGGTGAGCTGGAGGCGGCCCTGTGCAACCTCGGCGCCAATGTGCGCAGCTGCACCAGCGTGGCAGAGGCATTGCTGGTACAGTGTGGCCAGGCGAGCGAGGACGACGAGATCCTCGTGTTCGGATCTTTCTATTGCGTGGCCGAGGCCCTGGAGTGGCTTGGCCAGAGGGCGGAGGCAGGCAATGGCGGTGCTGGATAAGGGGCTCAAGCAGCGGATAGTCGGCGCACTGGTGCTGGTGGCGCTGGCGGTGATCTTCTTGCCCATGCTGTTTTCCCGCGAGGATGAGCTGCGCCAGGTGGTGGTCGACGCCCCGGCCATGCCGGACAAGCCGAGCATGCCCGAAATAGAACTGGAGCCGGTAAACGTGCCCGAGCCGGTCGCCGAAGAGGCCGTGCCGCCGGTCGAGCCGGTGCCGCAAAGCCCCGCAGAGCCCATTGCCGAACCCCAACAGCAGGCCCCCGCGGCTGTCGCGCAGAGCAAGCCGGCCAGTGGCCTGGATGCCAACAACCTGCCGGTCAGCTGGTCGGTGCAGCTGGCCAGCCTGTCCAGTCGCGCCGGCGCCGAAAAGCTGCAGCAGACCCTGCGCAGCAAGGGCTACAACGCCTATATCCGCACCTTCGACGGGATGAACCGGGTCTTCGTCGGTCCGGTGATCGAGCGGGCCGAGGCCGACCGCCTGCGCGACCAGCTCAACCGTCAGCAGAAGCTCAATGGCTTCGTGGTGCGTTTCCAGCCGGAAAAAGGCTGACCGCTGCCATCGCGGAATGCCGGCCCGGCTTACCGGGCCGGACGCGCTCTGCTAGAATTCGCCGCCTTTCCCGTCTGTAGGCAGCAACGTGGCATTCACTTGGGTCGACTGGGCGATAGTCTCCGTCATCGCCATCTCCAGCCTGATCAGCCTGCGCCGCGGCTTCTTCAAGGAAGCCCTGTCGCTGTTGACCTGGATCATCGCCGGCGTGGTCGCCTGGATGTTCGGTGGCGCCCTGTCGCAGCACCTGAGCGATTTCATCGAGACCCCGTCGATGCGGGTCATCGCCGCCTGCGCCATTCTCTTCGTGGTGACCCTGCTGGTCGGGGCGCTGATCAATTTCCTCATCGGTGAGCTGATCCGGGTGACCGGCCTGTCGGGCACCGACCGTTTTCTCGGCATGGTCTTCGGCGCGGCGCGCGGGGCCCTGCTGGTGGTAGTGCTGGTGGGGCTGGTGAGCCTGGCGCCGGTGCAGCAGGATCAGTGGTGGCGGCAGTCGACCCTGCTGCCGCATTTTCTGATGGTGGCGGACTGGTCGAAGAATCTCATCCTGGGCCTGTCCAGCCAGTGGCTTGCCAGCGGCATCACGGAAACCCCCGAGCTGCCGTTCAAAGAGGCCTTCTCGCAGCCTAAACTGCCAGAGAGCCTGTAGTTTTCCGATTCACAACACAGAGGTTGCGTCACATGTGCGGCATCGTCGGTATCGTCGGTAAGTCCAACGTCAATCAGTCCCTGTACGACGCGCTTACCGTGCTCCAGCATCGCGGCCAGGACGCTGCCGGCATAGTCACCAGCCACGACGGGCGCCTGTTCCTGCGCAAGGACAACGGTCTGGTGCGCGATGTGTTCCAGCAGCGCCACATGCAGCGCCTGGTGGGCAACGTCGGCATCGGCCACGTGCGCTATCCCACCGCCGGCAGCTCCAGTTCCGCCGAGGCGCAGCCCTTCTACGTCAACTCGCCCTACGGCATCACCCTGGCGCACAACGGCAACCTGACCAACGTCGAGCAGCTGTCGCGCGAGATCTACGAGTCCGACCTGCGTCATGTGAACACCAACTCCGACTCGGAGGTGCTGCTCAACGTATTCGCCCACGAGCTGGCGGTGCGTGGCAAGCTGCAGCCCACCGAGGAAGACGTGTTCGCCGCCGTCGCCGGCGTGCATGCGCGCTGCCGCGGTGGTTACGCGGTGGTGGCGATGATCACCGGCTACGGCGTGGTCGGTTTCCGCGACCCGCACGCGATCCGCCCGATCGTCTTCGGCCAGCGCCACACCGACGAGGGCGTGGAGTACATGATCGCCTCCGAGAGCGTCGCCCTCGACGTGCTCGGCTTCAGCCTGATCCGCGACCTGGCGCCGGGCGAGGCGGTGTACATCACCGAGGACGGCAAGCTGCACACCCGCCAGTGCGCGCAGAACCCGCAGCTCAAGCCGTGCATTTTCGAGCACGTCTACCTGGCCCGGCCAGACTCGATCATGGACGGCGTGTCGGTGTACAAGGCGCGCCTGCGCATGGGCGAGAAGCTGGCCGAGAAGATTCAGCGCGAGCGCCCGGATCACGATATCGACGTGGTCATCCCGATTCCGGACACCAGCCGCACTTCCGCCCTGGAGCTGGCCAACCAGCTGGGCGTGAAGTTCCGCGAGGGCTTCGTCAAGAACCGCTATATCGGCCGCACCTTCATCATGCCGGGCCAGGCCGCGCGCAAGAAGTCGGTACGCCAGAAGCTCAACGCCATCGACCTGGAGTTCCGTGGCAAGAACGTGATGCTGGTGGACGACTCCATCGTGCGCGGCACCACCTGCAAGCAGATCATCCAGATGGCCCGCGAGGCGGGGGCGAAGAAAGTCTACTTCTGCTCGGCGGCGCCGGCCGTGCGTTACCCCAACGTCTACGGCATCGATATGCCCAGCGCCCACGAGCTGATCGCCCATGGCCGCAGCACCGAGGAGGTGGCCGAGCTGATCGGCGCCGACTGGCTGGTATACCAGGACCTGGACGACCTCAAGGAAGCGGTCGGCGGTGGCAAGATCAAGATCGAGCACTTCGACTGCGCGGTGTTCGACGGCCAGTACGTGACCGGCGACGTCAACGAGGCCTACCTGAACAGGATCGAGCAGGCGCGCAACGACGCGGCCAAGGTCAAGGTGCACAGCGCCAGCGCCATCATCGATCTGCACAACGACTGAAGGAGCGCAGCATGAGTCTGGAGTGGGAAGCGGGTAGGCTGGACAGCGACCTCGAAGGCGTGGGCTTCGACACCCTGGCGGTGCGCGCCGGCCAGCAGCGCACGCCGGAAGGCGAGCACGGCGAGGCCATGTTCCTCACCTCCAGCTACGTGTTTCGCAGCGCCGCCGATGCCGCCGCGCGCTTCGCCGGCGAACAGCCGGGCAACGTCTACTCGCGCTACACCAACCCGACGGTGCGCGCCTTCGAGCAGCGCATCGCCGCCATGGAGGGCGCCGAGCAGGCGGTGGCCACCGCATCCGGCATGGCCGCCATCCTGGCCATCGTCATGAGCCTGTGCTGCGCCGGCGACCATGTGCTGGTGTCGCGCAGCGTGTTCGGCTCGACCATCAGCCTGTTCGAGAAGTACCTCAAGCGCTTCGGCATTGAAGTGGACTACCCGCCGCTGGCCGATCTGGGCGCCTGGGAAACGGCGTTCAAGGCCAATACCAGGCTGCTGTTCGTCGAGTCGCCGTCCAACCCGCTGGCCGAGCTGGTCGATATCGCCGCCCTGGCCGAGATCGCCCACGCCCGTGGCGCGCTGCTGGCGGTGGACAACTGCTTCTGCACTCCGGCGCTGCAGCAACCGCTGGCGCTGGGCGCCGACATGGTCATGCACTCGGCCACCAAGTTCATCGACGGCCAGGGTCGTGGCCTGGGCGGGGTGGTGGCCGGGCGTGCCGAGCAGATGAAGGAGATCGTCGGCTTCCTGCGCACCGCCGGCCCGACCCTGAGCCCCTTCAATGCCTGGATGTTCCTCAAGGGCCTGGAGACCCTGCGCATCCGCATGCAGGCGCAGAGCGCCGGCGCGCTGGAGCTGGCCCGCTGGCTGGAGGGCCAGGCAGGCATCGACAGGGTCTATTACGCCGGCCTGCCCAGCCATCCTCAGCACGAGCTGGCCAAGCGGCAGCAGAGCGCCTTCGGCGCGGTGCTGAGCTTCGAGGTCAAGGGCGACAAGGCCGCCGCCTGGCGCTTCATCGACGCGACCCGGGTGATCTCGATCACCACCAATCTGGGCGATACCAAGACCACCATCGCCCACCCGGCGACCACCTCCCACGGCCGCCTGTCTCCGCAGGAGCGGGCCAATGCCGGCATCCGCGACAACCTGATTCGCGTCGCGGTGGGCCTGGAGGACATCGCCGATCTCAAGGCCGATCTGGCGCGCGGACTGGCCGCCCTGTGAAACGAAAACGCCGCTCGATGAGCGGCGTTTTCCATTGCGTTGCCCTCAGTCGTCCTTGCGCAGGTCGATGGCGCCGGCGCCCGGCTTGTCGAACAGGCGCTGGGCGTCGCCCGGCAGCATGCCGTTGCCCTCGTCGTAACCCAGCACGCTGATATCGCGGTACTTCTTGCCGGACAGCGCGGCCATGCCCGCGCGGTCGCGCACTATGGTCGGGCGCAGGAACACCATCAGGTTGCGCTTGACGTGGGTGTCCTTGGTCGAGCGGAACAGGCGGCCGAGCAGGGGGATGTCGCCGAGCAGCGGCACCTTGGAATCGGTCGTGGTGACGTCGTCCTGGATCAGTCCACCGAGCACTATCACCTGGCCGTCGTCGGCCAGTATCACGCTCTTGATCGAGCGCTTGTTGGTCACCAGGTCCACCGCCTTGGAGTTGAGGCCGGTGCTGGGGGCGATGGAGGAGATTTCCTGCTCCACCTCCAGGCGCAGGGTGGCGCCGTCGTTGATGTGCGGGGTCACCTTGAGGGTGACGCCGATGTCCTCGCGCTCGATGGTGGTGAAGGGGTTGTTGGCCCCCGCGGCGTCGGTGGTGTAGGAGCCGGTCTGGAACGGCACGTTCTGCCCGACCAGGATCTCCGCCTCCTGGTTGTCCAGGGTCAGCAGGCTGGGGGTGGACAGCAGATTGCTCTTGCTGTTGGCCGACAGGGCGGTGATCAGCGCGCCGAAACTGCTGGTGCCGACACCTATGATGGCGCCGTCCGGCAGGGTCAGGTCGTCCGGAATCTTGTCCTCCTGGATGGCGCGCAGCACGGTGCCCACAGACAGGCCGGTATTGCCGAAATTGACCCCGCCCAGGCCGCCCGTGCCGCCGCGCGCATCCACCGCCCACTGCACGCCGAGGGCGTCGCTGATGTCGCCGGAGATCTCGACTATGGCCGCCTCGACCATCACCTGGGCGCGCGGCACGTCGAGGTTGCGCACTATCTCCTCGAGGGTCGACACGGTGTCGGGGTCGGCCAGCAGGACCAGGGCGTTGAGGCTCTCGTCGGCGCGGATCAGGATGTTCTGCGGCTTGCTGCTGGCGGCTTCGCCGCCCTCGGGCGTCTTCAGGCCCTCGGCGACGTCGCCGAGGGTCTCGGCCAGGCTCTTGGCGTCGCTGTGGCGCAGGCGGACCACCCGGGCATTGGCCGAGCGGCTGCTGGGGATATCCAGCGAACGGGCCAGGTTGGCCAGGCGCTGGCGCGCGGCCGGCGGACCGAGGAGGATCAGGCGGTTGGTGCGGGCGTCGGCGATCACCCGGGTGCCGCTGTTGCTCTTCTCGTTGCGCATCACCGAGCTGTTCAGTGCCTCGGCGGCATCCAGCACCCAGGCGTGCTGCAGGTTGATCACGCTGTAGTCGCCGCCGCCCTGGGCGTCCAGGTCCGCGATCAGCTGGCGGATGCGTTCGATGTTGGAGCGCCGATCGCTGATGATCAGCGCGTTGGACGCGGCCACCGCCGCCAGGTGGCCGTTCTGCGGCACCAGCGGACGGATCAGCGGAATCAGCTCGTTGACCGAGGTGTGCTGCACCTGGATCAGTTCGGTCTGCATGTCGTCGGGTGCCCGGCGGCCATGGTTGGCGCCGCTGCGCGCCTCGGCCACCGGCACGATGCGCGCCTGGTCGTCCTGGGTCAGGACGCTGAAGCCATGGGTGCTCATCACCGAGAGGAACAGCTGGTAGACCTCCTCCAGGCCCAGCGGGGTCTTGGATATCACCGTGACCTGGCCCTTGACCCGAGGGTCGACGACGAAGGTCTCGCCGGTGATGGCCGCGACCTGATCGATGAATTCGCGAATATCCGCATCCTTCATGTTGATCGTCCAGTTCTCCGCGCCCTGGCTGACGCCGGCCGGCTCGGCCGCGACGGCCATGGGGGGCTGGCCGAGCAGACAGCCGGCGGCCAGCAGCAGGGCGAGGGGCAGAGGTTTCCACGACGGGCGATTGCGGTGGCTCATGGGGTGTCTTCGGCTTCTGGCGATAGGGTCGGCGCCGACTGCTCGTCGGTGCCTTCCAGGCGTTGTTGAAGGGTGGCCATGCGCTCTTGCAGGGCCTGGACTTCGTCGCTCTGCAGCTGTTCCAACTGCTGGGTGTCGAACGACTGCGGCGAGTAGCTGGGGGCGGAGCTCGACAGCGGGCGGATGGCGGGAAAGCTCAGGCTCTCCTGCCGGCCATTGCGTTCGAGCACCACGCGGTCCGGATGCACGGCATGCAGGCGGGTGCTGGCGTTGACTTCATCGCCGACCTCGATGCGTTTGGGCTGGGCACCGGCGATCTGAATGATGGCGGCGGAGCGCCGGGCGTCCGGGTTGACGAAGCTGGCCAGCAGGGTCAACTGCTGCCGGGTCGGCGGCGCCGCCTGCTCGCTTCTGGCCTCGGCGGGCAGGCCGAAGAGGTTCTGCAGCTGCTCGGGGGAAGGGTGTTGGCGCGTGCTGGCGAGAGGCGCGCTGGCCTGGTCGGTGGGCTGGCTGCGCAGCAGGCGCAGGTGCTCGACGCCCTGGCGGGTCAGGCTGAGGCTCATGCCGACCACCAGCAGCAGGCACAGGGCGGTCACGCCATGTTGCCTCAGCCAGGTCGCGAGACGGCTAGTTGTCGCACCCACTACAGGTATCCCCCGAGTCCTTTTGTTATTGGTGCGTGCTCTACCTGGCACGCATCGACCCGGCACGTACTGTGCGGGCGGCAGCAACCTTAACGCAAGTCGATCTTGCATGGCAGGGTTTGCGAGAGGATGCCTGCCCGTTGTCGACCGAAAGCGTGAAATGTTTCGAACCACGCAGGAGGCGAATGGTTGCACGGCGCCACCACCAATAGCTCGCTAGACTGTGGCGCCGCAGGCGAAATCTGCACTGCAGTTTGTGTGAAAATCCGTTAACTTGGCGCCTTGGTCGCGCCGCATAACAACAATAACGACAGCTAGATGGATCTTCTGCTTCAGGAACGGGCCCGCACATGTCCACCGATACCCACGCCGCGCTAGCGGCCCCGGCCGAGCCGCCGTTGCGCTCGTTGCCATTCGCCTTCGCCAAACGCCACGGCGTGCTGCTGCGCGAGCCCTTCGGCCAGGCCCAGCTGCAGGTGCGCCGCGGCGCCAGCCTGACCGCCGTGCAGGAGGCCCAGCGTTTCGCCGGCCGCGTGCTGCCGCTGCACTGGCTGGAGCCCGAGGCCTTCGAGGAACAGCTGTCCCTGGCCTACCAGCGTGACTCCTCCGAGGTGCGGCAGATGGCCGAGGGCCTCGGCGCCGAACTCGACCTGGCCAGCCTGGCCGAGCTCACCCCGGAATCCGGCGACCTGCTCGAGCAGGAGGACGACGCGCCGATCATCCGCCTGATCAACGCCATCCTCAGCGAGGCGATCAAGGCCGGCGCCTCCGATATCCACCTGGAGACTTTCGAAAAGCGCCTGGTGGTGCGCTTTCGCGTCGACGGCATCCTGCGTGAAGTGATCGAGCCGCGCCGCGAGCTGGCCGCGCTGCTGGTCTCGCGGGTCAAGGTCATGGCCCGCCTGGACATCGCCGAGAAGCGCGTGCCGCAGGACGGCCGTATCTCGCTGAAAGTCGGTGGCCGCGAGGTGGATATCCGCGTCTCGACCCTGCCGTCGGCCAATGGCGAGCGCGTGGTGCTGCGTCTGCTCGACAAGCAGGCCGGGCGCCTGTCGCTCACGCACCTGGGCATGAGCGAGCGCGACCGCCGCCTGCTCGACGAGAACCTGCGCAAGCCGCACGGCATCATCCTGGTCACCGGCCCCACCGGCTCGGGCAAGACCACCACCCTGTACGCTGGCCTGGTCACCTTGAACGACCGCTCGCGCAACATTCTCACGGTGGAAGACCCCATCGAGTACTACTTGGAGGGTATCGGCCAGACCCAGGTCAACCCGCGGGTGGACATGACCTTCGCCCGTGGCCTGCGCGCCATCCTGCGTCAGGATCCGGACGTGGTGATGGTCGGCGAGATCCGCGACCAGGAAACCGCCGATATCGCCGTGCAGGCCTCGCTGACCGGCCACCTGGTGCTCTCCACCCTGCACACCAACAGCGCCGTCGGCGCCGTCACCCGTTTGGTGGACATGGGCGTCGAGCCCTTCCTGCTGTCGTCCTCCCTGCTCGGCGTGCTGGCCCAGCGCCTGGTGCGCGTGCTCTGCGTGCACTGCCGCGAGGCGCGCCCGGCCGATGCGGCCGAATGTGGCCTGCTCGGTCTCGATCCGCAGAGCCAGCCGCAGATCTATCACGCCAAGGGCTGCGCGGAGTGCCACCAGCAGGGCTACCGCGGCCGTACCGGCATCTACGAGCTGGTGATCTTCGACGACCAGATGCGCACCCTGGTGCACAACGGCGCCGGCGAGCAGGAACTGCTGCGCCACGCCCGCAGCCTCGGCCCGAGCATCCGCGACGACGGCCGGCGCAAGGTGCTGGAAGGGGTGACCACCCTGGAAGAAGTCCTGCGCGTGACGCGGGAGGACTGATGCGAGCAGTCATGCACCCTCTCCCCTCGGGGGAGAGGGCCGGGGAGAGGGGATAGATGGCCGCCTTCGAATATATCGCCCTGGATACCCGGGGCCGCCAGCAGAAGGGTGTGCTGGAGGGCGACAGCGCCCGCCAGGTACGCCAACTGCTGCGCGAGAAACAGCTGTCGCCGCTGCAGGTCGAGCCGGTGCAGCGCAAGGAGGAGGGTACCGCCGGTGGTTTCAGCCTGCGTCGTGGCCTGTCGGCCCGCGATCTGGCCCTGGTCACCCGCCAGCTGGCCACCCTGATCGGCGCCGCGCTGCCCATCGAGGAGGCGCTGCGCGCGGCTGCCGCCCAATCGCGCCAGCCGCGCATCCAGTCGATGCTGCTGGCCGTGCGCGGCAAGGTGCTGGAGGGCCACAGCCTGGCCAAGGCCCTGGCCACCTACCCGGCGGCCTTTCCCGAGCTGTATCGCGCCACGGTGGCTGCCGGCGAGCATGCCGGCCATCTCGGCCCGGTGCTGGAGCAGCTGGCCGACTACACCGAGCAGCGCCAGCAGTCGCGGCAGAAGATCCAGATGGCGTTGCTCTACCCGATCATCCTGATGCTCGCCTCGCTGGGCATCGTCGGCTTCCTGCTCGGCTATGTGGTGCCGGACGTGGTGCGGGTGTTCGTCGACTCCGGGCAGACCCTGCCGGCGCTGACCCGCGGGCTGATCTTCCTCAGCGAACTGGTCAAGGCCTGGGGCGCGCTGGTGGTGGTGCTGGCGGTGCTCGGCGTGTTCGCCTTCCGCCGCGCTCTGCGCAACGAAGACCTGCGCCGGCGCTGGCACGCCTTCCTGCTGCGCGTGCCACTGGTCGGCGGGCTGATCGCCGCCACCGAGACGGCGCGCTTCGCCTCGACCCTGGCCATCCTGGTGCGCAGCGGCGTGCCGCTGGTGGAGGCGCTGGCCATCGGCGCCGAGGTGGTGAGCAATCGCATCATCCGCAACGACGTGGCCAACGCCACCCAGCGCGTGCGCGAGGGCGGCAGCCTGTCGCGGGCGCTGGAGGCCAGCCGCCAGTTCCCGCCGATGATGCTGCACATGATCGCCAGCGGCGAGCGCTCCGGCGAGCTGGACCAGATGCTGGCGCGCACGGCGCGCAACCAGGAGAACGACCTGGCGGCCACCATCGGCCTGTTGGTGGGGCTGTTCGAGCCGTTCATGCTGGTGTTCATGGGCGCGGTGGTGCTGGTGATCGTGCTGGCCATCCTGCTGCCGATCCTTTCTCTGAACCAACTGGTGGGTTGAATAGACGATGCACAAGCAAAAAGGCTTCACGCTGATCGAAATCATGGTGGTGGTGGTCATTCTCGGCATCCTCGCCGCCCTGGTGGTGCCGCAGGTGATGGGCCGCCCGGACCAGGCCAAGGTCACCGCCGCGCAGAACGACATCCGCGCCATCGGCGCGGCGCTGGACATGTACAAGCTGGACAACCAGAACTACCCGAGCACCCAGCAGGGCCTGGAGGCATTGGTGAAGAAGCCCAGCGGCAACCCGCCGGCGAAGAACTGGAACGCCGAGGGCTACCTGAAGAAGCTGCCGGTCGACCCCTGGGGCAACCAGTACCTCTACCTGTCGCCGGGCACTCGCGGCAAGGTCGACCTCTACAGCCTGGGCGCCGACGGCCAGGAAGGCGGCGACGGCACCAATGCCGATATCGGCAACTGGGGCCTCTGATCGCCGATGCGGCGCGTGCGCGGCTTCACCCTGATCGAGCTGCTGGTGGTGCTGGTGCTGCTCGGCGTGCTCACCGGCATCGCCGTGCTCGGCAGCGGCATCGCCCGCAGCCCCGCGCGCGAGCTTAACGACGAGGCCGAGCGCCTGGTGCAGCTGATGCGGGTACTGACGGACGAGGCCGTGCTGGACAACCGCGAGTACGGCCTGCGCTTCGAGCGCAATGCCTACCAGGTGCTGCAGTACGATCCGCGCCGGGCGCGCTGGGAGGCCCAGGGGCGCTCGGCGTACGAGTTGCCCGAGTGGATCGAGCTGCATATCGAGGTGGAAGAGCAGCAACTGTTCCTCCCGCCCAGCGCGCGCGGTGCGACCAAGCCGGTGGCCAAGGCGGCGCAGCCGCAACTGCTGATCCTCTCCAGCGGCGAGCTGACGCCCTTCCGTCTGCAGATGGGCGGCGCGGGGCGCGACCTGCCGAAGCTGGTGCTGCACAGCGACGGTTTCGCCGAGCCCCGGGTGGAAACGGACAAGCCCAAGGGGCGTGCCGGATGAGGCGCCAGGACGGCTTCACCCTGCTGGAGGTGCTGGTCGCCATGGCGATCTTCGCCGTGGTCGCCGCCAGCGTGCTCAGCGCCAGCGCCCGCGCGCTGCAGACCGCCGCGCGCCTGGAGGACAAGACCTTCGCCACCTGGCTGGCGGACAACCGGATGCAACAGCTGCAGCTGGAGGAGGCCGCGCCGGGCGAAGGGCGCGCCCAGGGCGAGGAAACCTTCGCAGGGCGCCGCTGGCTGTGGCAGAGCGAGGTGAGCGCGACCAGCGAGCCGGGCATGCTGCGGGTGGTCGTGCGCGTGGCGCCGCGCCCGCAGCGCGGGCTGCCGGGCAAGCTGGAGGACAACGCCCTGGTGACGCTGACCGGTTTCCTCGGAGTCGAGCCATGAGGCAGCGCGGTTTCACTCTGCTGGAAGTGCTGATCGCCATCGCCATCTTCGCCCTGCTGGCGATGGCCACTTACCGCATGCTCGACAGCGTGTTGCGCACCGATACCGCGCAGCGCCAGCAGGAGCAGCGCCTGCGCGAGCTGACCCGGGCCATGGCCGCCTTCGAGCGCGACCTGTTGCAGGCGCGCCTGCGTCCGGTGCGCGATCCGCTGGGCGACCCGCTGCCGGCCATGCTCGGCGAAGGGGATCGTCTGGAGTTCACCCGCAGCGGCTGGCGCAATCCCCTGGGCCAGCCGCGTGCGACCCTGCAGCGGGTGCGCTGGCAGCTCGAGGGCGAGCGCTGGCAGCGGGCCTACTGGCTGGTGCTGGACCAGGCCCAGGACAGCCAGCCGCAGGTGCAGCAGGCACTGGACGGCGTGCGCCGCTTCGAGCTGCGCTTTCTCGACCCGGAGGGCCGCTGGCTGCAGAGCTGGCCGCCGGCCAACAGCAGTTCCGAAGAGGGTCTGACCCTGTTGCCCAAGGCCGTCGAGCTGATCATCGAACACCGCTACTACGGCGAATTGCGGCGCCTGTGGCGGCTGCCGGAGGCGCCCGAACAGGGGCGCCCCCAGATTCCGGACGGCGGGGGCGAACAGTTGTTGCCCGAGGAGCCGGCGGCATGAGGCGGCAGGCGGGCGTGGCCCTGATCACGGTGCTGCTGGTGGTGGCCTTGGCCACAGTGGTCTGCGCCGGGCTGATGCTGCGCCAGCAGCTGACCATCCGCAGCGTCGGCAACCAGCTGCTGGTGCGTCAGGCGCAGTACTACGCCGAGGGCGGCGAGACGCTGGCGCGGGCGCTGCTGTTGCGCGATTTGCAGCAGGGTGGGCAGCAGAAGGTCGATCATCCGGGCGAGGCCTGGGCCAACCCCAAGCTGAGCTTTCCTCTGGACGAGGGCGGCGAGTTGCGCCTGCGCATCGAGGACCTGGCCGGGCGCTTCAATCTCAACAGCCTGGCCGCCAACGGCGAGGCCGGTGATCTGGCCCTGCTGCGCCTGCGCCGGCTGCTGCAGCAGCTGGGCCTGCCGTTGGCCCATGCCGAGCGTGTGCGCGACTGGCTCGACGGCGATCAGGACCCCCATGGCGGGGCGGGCGCCGAGGATCACCAGTATCTGTTGGCCAAACCGGCCTACCGCACCGGGCCGGGGCGCATCGCCGACGTCTCGGAGTTGCGCCTGCTGCTGGACATGAACGAGGTCGACTACCGGCGCCTGGCGCCCTATGTCAGCGCGCTGCCGCCGGATGCCGAGCTCAACCTCAACACGGCCAGCGCGCAGGTGCTGGCCTGCCTGGGCGAGGGCATTCCGGCGGCGGTCCTCAAGGCGCAGATCGAGGGGCGCGGACGCAGTGGCTATGCCGACCCCAATAGCGCGCTGCAGACCCTGCAGGCTTATGGCGTGGCGACTCAGGGGCTGGGCGTGGCCAGCCAGTATTTCATGGTCACCACCGAGGTGCTGCTGGGCGACCGCCGCCAGGTGCTGACCAGCTATCTGCAACGTGGTAACGATGGGCGCGTCCGTCTGCTGGCGCGCGATCTGGGGCAGGAGGGCCTTGCGCCGCCGCCCGCCGAGGAGTCCGAACGATGAGTGTGACCCTGTTTCTGCCGCCGCAGGCCTGCGCCGCGCAGTCTGCCGAGCTGCCGGTGTGGCGCGTCGAGGGCGACGACTGTCGCCAGCTGCCCTGGCTGGAGGCGCTGCCGGCCGCGCCACAGCCCTGGCGCCTGGTGCTGCCGATCGAGGCGGCCACGGTCTGCGCCGTGGCGTTGCCGACCACCCGCGCGCGCTGGCTGGCCCAGGCCCTGCCGTATGCCGTCGAGGAGCTGCTGGCCGAGGATGTCGAGCTGTTCCACTTGTGCGTCGGCAGCCAGCTTGCCGACGGTCGGCACCGGGTCTATGCGCTGCGCCGTGCCTGGCTGAGCGGCTGGCTGGCACTGTGCGGCGACAACCCGCCGCAGGACATCGCGCTGGATGCCGACCTGCTGCCCGAGGAGGGCAGCCAGTTGCTCTGCGCCGGCGAGCGCTGGCTGCTCGGCGGCAGTGGCGAGGCCCGCCTGGCGCTGCGCGACAGCGACTGGCCGGCGCTGGCGCCGCTGTGCGCGCAGCCGTGCATCGCCCTGGTCGAGGCCGGGCAGGCGGTTCCGCCACAGGTGGACGAAGTGCGCGAGCTGCCTGCCGCGTTGCCCTGGCTGGCCCGGCAGCGGCCCGGCTGCAACCTGGCGCAGGGGGCCTTCGCCCGGCGCGAGGCCTCCGGCCACTGGCAGCGCTGGCGCCCGCTGGTCGGGCTGCTGGGGCTCTGGCTGGTGTTGCAGTGGGGCTTCAATCTGGCCCAGGGCTGGTACCTGCAGCGCGAGGGCGAGCGTTATGCGCAGGCCAACGAGGCGCTCTACCGCGAGCTGTTTCCCGAGGATAGCCGGCTGATCAACCTGCGCGCGCAGTTCGATCAGCACCTGGCGGAGTCGGCGGGCAGCGGCGAGAGCCGCCTGCTGGAGCTGCTCGGCCAGGTCACCGCGGCGCTCGATCAGCAGGCGGCGCGGGTACAGGTGCAGCAGCTGGACTTCAACGCCCAACGCGGCGATCTCGCGCTGAACCTGCAGGCCAGCGACTTCGCCGCCCTGGAGAGCCTGCGCGGGCGCCTGCAGGAGGCCGGTCTGGCGGTGGAAATGGGCTCGGCGAGCCGAGAGGAGAGCGGCGTCAGCGCGCGCCTGGTGATAGGGGGTAACGGATGAGCGAGTGGCTGAGTCAATGGCGGGCGCGCTGGGCGCAGGGCGCCCTGGCGGTCCGCTGGCAGGGCCTGGCGCAGCGCGACAGGCTGGCCCTGGCGCTGCTGGGCGGCTTCTTCGCCCTGGTGCTGCTCTATCTGCTGCTGTGGCAGCCGGTCAGCCAGCGGCAGGCGCGTGCCGGCGCCTATCTGCAGCAGCAGAAGGCGCTGCAGGCCTACATGCTGCAGCAGGCGCCGCAGCTGCGCGAGCGTCAGGCGCGGCCGCGGGCGAGCCTCGATCCCTCGGCGCTGCAGGGGCTGGTCACCGCCAGTGCGGCGAGCCAGGGGCTGACCATCGAGCGCCTCGACAGCCAGGGCGACGGAGCGCTGCAGATCAGCCTGCAGCCCACCGAGTTCGCCCGCCTGCTGCGCTGGCTGGTGAGCCTGGACGAGCAGGGGGTGAGCATCGACGAGGCGGGGCTGGAACGTGCCGACAAGGGCAAGGTGAGCAGCCGCCTGGTGCTGCGTGCGGGTTGAGCATGGTGCCCATCGCTGGTGCGTCGGCACCGCGATGGAGCGCCACGGCGATCGCCCCGAAAAGTCCGCCACGAAGAAAAAATTCAAGCAGGGTGTTGACTTAGCTCGGGTAGCTGCGTAAATTTCGCCACCTCGCAAGGCTACTCGGGTGATTAGCTCAGCCGGGAGAGCATCTGCCTTACAAGCAGAGGGTCGGCGGTTCGATCCCGTCATCACCCACCAGTCTCTTGCGAGAACCGACGCGCAGCGGTAGTTCAGTCGGTTAGAATACCGGCCTGTCACGCCGGGGGTCGCGGGTTCGAGTCCCGTCCGCTGCGCCATATAAAGAGAAGCCCTCAGTTCGCAAGAACTGGGGGCTTTTCGCTTTCCGACGGAAAATATCCGCTGTCACCGCATTGTCATCGGGAATCTTCAGGCTGTTGGCATGGTCTTTGTCTGACCATTGGCCTAACGACAGGAGGATGACCTATGGATGACTACGTCGAAGAACTGCTGGAAGCCCACGCCCTCGATCATGACCCGCTCGAGCCCGCCGAGGACGCCACCGAGCTCTAGAAGCTCCGTCGCGGCCGTGACAGAACGTCAACAGCCTAGCTCCCCTGCAGGCGCTGGCTGCGTCGAAAGTCCCCGGGCGTCTGCCCGTTCCAGCGCTTGAACGCCCTCTGGAAGGCCTCCGCCGAGGCGAAGCCGAGCAGGTAGGCGATCTCGCCGAAGGCCAGTTCGGTGTCGCGGATATAGGCCATGGCCAGATCGCGCCGCGTCTCGCCCAGCAGCGTGCGGAACTGCGTGCCTTCGTCGGCCAGCTTGCGCCTGAGCGTCCAGCTCGGCAGCTGCAGCTTCCGCGCCACTTCCTCCAGCTCCGGCTCGCGGCCGTGCAGCATCGGTCCCAGCAGATGGATGACGCGCTCGCGCAGGCTGCGGGTGCGGGTCAGTTGTTCCAGCTCCCGCTCGGCCAGTTCCAGCAGCTGCTGCCAGGTGCTCGGGCAGTGCTGCGCCAGCGGCTGATCCAGCACTGCATTGGCCAGGCGCAGGCGGTTGTGGCCGGCGTCGAACTCCACCGGGCAGTCGAAGCACTGCTCGTAGCGCTCGGCATAGGCGGGCGCGGGAAACTCGATCTCGACCCGCTCCACCGCCAGGGTTTCGCCCAGCAGGGCGCCGAGCTGGTGGCGCCAGCTGGAGAGCACCGAGTCCACCACGAAGCGATTGAAGTCGTTGTACGGGCTGATCGAGTAGAAGCTCAGCCAGGCGCCGCGGCTGTCCTCATGGAAGCTGGACTGACCGCGATAGTTGTGCGCGTAGAGCGGTTCCAGACGGATCAGGGTGCGCGCCGCCTCGCGCAGGGTCGGCGCCTGGGCGGCGGTGACCCCGGCCAGGCCGGCCTGGGCGATGCGGCTGTGGCGGCCCATCTCCAGGCCCAGCGCCGGGTCGCCGCACAGGGCGATGGCGCTGTGGCCCAGACGCATGTAGCGCGGGATCGACAGGCGCTCGCGCGGCAGGGCCAGGCGCGCGGCGTCCAGGCGGAACTGGCGCAGCAGCTCGTCGGCGGCGATGCCTTTCTCGGCCAGGGCGGCGACCAGGCCGTGGACGAAGGCGACGGACAGGTCGCCCAGGCGAATGCGTGTCGCCTTCATGTCACAGCCACAGGTTGAGCAGGCGTGCGCCGGTCGCGTCCTCGACCCGCCGCAGCGTCTCGGGCGTCACCGCCATGCTGCGTCCGCTGCTGCCCAGGTCCCACAGCTGACCGCGCAGAAACACCGCCATGCCGGCCCGTGCCTGCGCCAGATAGGTCGGCAGCCTCGTCTCGGTTGCGCTCGGGGCGCTGGCATTCCCCGGCAGGAAGGCCGGTACGGCAATCAGCTCGACCTGCTGTGCGGCGAGCCGCGCATAGTGTTCCGCCTGCTCGCCATCGGCGCCGATCAGCACGCCCAGGCGCCCGGCCGGAGTGGCGATCGCCTGTAGCTGGTCGCTGGAGGAGGCGGTGGTGAAGCCTTTCTCGTCGCGGTGCAACAGCACCTTGCGCTGCGGCTGGCCGAGCGGCAGGCCGTCGCTGCCGAACACCAGGCTGACGTTGTACAGCGGGCCGTCGCCGACCTGCAGCACGCCTTCCGCCACGCTGGGTTCGGGCAGCACGATGGAGCCGGCGACCAGGGTCACGCCGTAGCTCTCGGCCAGCCCGCCGAACAGGCTCTGGTAGTCGGCGGCCATCTGCGCCGCCTTCATGCGCAGCAGGGCGTCGCTGAGCGGCGCCTTGCCCTGGCTGAACAGGGTGGCGCGCAGCAGCTCCAGCGGATGGCTGAGGCCCAGCCAGACGCGTGCCTCGGCCAGGTCGCGGGCGGCGAACGCCTCGCGCTTCTCGCCGGCGGCGACCAGCCAGGTGCCGATATGTTCGGGCAGTATCACCACCGTCTTCGGGTTGAGCAGGCCGAGCTCGCGCGCCTGGTCCAGGTGGGCGGAGAGCTTGCGGTGCAGGTGCAGCACGCTGCGGTAGTCGGCGGCCTGCAGATAGGGCTGGATGCCCAGCAGGTTGCCACGGCCGTTGTCGCGGCCCTGACTGAAGGCCAGCGAGCTGCGCAGGTCGCTGAGGAAGTGGCTGGTGGGGCGCCACTGGATCCACGCGGCATAGGCGATCAGGGCGGCGGCGAGGAGCAAAAGCAGGGCGTAGCGAAGCAGTTTCAGCATGGCGGCGACCGGTGGCAATGACGCTGCCAGCCTAGGGCAAGGCGTGGTCTTTGCCTAGTCGCCCTGTCATTTACGATCAATAACTTGTGCTTTTCGATCATTGAGCGCTCGGCGGTGGCTCTTTATCGTCTGCCGCAACAACGACCGCGCCCGAACGAGGCGTGGCGCTTCCGTGACAAGCCCGATGCCGTGGAGACGATCATGAGCAACGCCTACCCGAACCTGCTGGCCCCCCTGGACCTGGGTTTCACCACCCTGAAGAACCGCACCCTGATGGGCTCCATGCACACCGGCCTGGAAGAGAAGCCCAACGGCTTCGAGCGCATGGCGGCCTACTTCGCCGAGCGCGCCCGCGGCGGCGTCGGCCTGATGGTCACCGGCGGCATCGGCCCGAACGAGGAGGGCGGCGTGTACGCCGGCGCGGCCAAGCTGACCACCGTCGAGGAGGCCGAGAAGCACAAGATAGTCACCCGCGCCGTGCACGAGGCGGACGGCAAGATCTGCATGCAGATCCTGCATGCCGGGCGCTACGCCTACAGCCCGAAACTGGTGGCGCCTTCGGCCATCCAGGCGCCGATCAACCCGTTCAAGCCGCGCGAGCTGGACGAGGAGGGCATCGAGAAGCAGATCCAGGACTTCGTCAACTGCTCGCTGCTGGCCCAGCAGGCCGAGTATGACGGCGTCGAGATCATGGGTTCGGAAGGTTACTTCATCAACCAGTTCCTGGTCGCCCACACCAACCAGCGCACCGACCGCTGGGGCGGCAGCTACGAGAACCGCATGCGCCTGCCGGTGGAGATCGTGCGCCGCGTGCGCGAGGCCGTGGGGCCGAACTTCATCATCATCTATCGCCTGTCGATGCTCGACCTGGTCGAGGGCGGCAGCACCTGGGACGAGATCGTGATGCTGGCCAAGGCCGTCGAAAAGGCCGGCGCCACCATCATCAACACCGGCATCGGCTGGCACGAGGCGCGCATCCCGACCATCGCCACCAAGGTGCCGCGCGCGGCCTTCACCAAGGTCACCGCCAAGCTCAAGGGCGAGGTGAGCATCCCGCTGTGCACCACCAACCGCATCAACACCCCGGAAGTGGCCGAGCAGGTGCTGGCCGAGGGCGATGCCGACATGGTGTCCATGGCCCGTCCGTTCCTCGCCGACCCGGACTTCGTCAACAAGGCCGCCGCCGGCCGTGCCGACGAGATCAACACTTGCATCGGCTGCAACCAGGCCTGCCTGGACCACACCTTCGGCGGCAAGCTGACCAGCTGCCTGGTCAACCCGCGCGCCTGCCACGAGACCGAGCTGAACTACATCCCGACCACCACGGTGAAGAAGATCGCCGTGGTCGGCGCCGGCCCGGCCGGACTGGCGGCCGCCACTGTGGCGGCCGAGCGTGGCCATGAGGTGACCCTGTTCGATGCGGCCGGCGAGATCGGTGGTCAGTTCAACGTGGCCAAGCGCGTGCCGGGCAAGGAAGAGTTCTACGAGACCCTGCGTTACTTCAAGAAGAAGGTCGAGACCACCGGCGTCGACCTGCGCCTGAACACCCGCGTGTCGGCCGAGGACCTGGCCCAGGGCGGCTTCGACGAGGTGATCCTGGCCACCGGCATCGTGCCGCGTACCCCGGCCATCGAAGGCATCGATAACGCCAAGGTCATCACTTATCTGGACGCCATCCTGCAGCGCAAGCCGGTCGGCCAGAAGGTCGCGGTGATCGGCGCCGGCGGCATCGGCTTCGACGTCTCCGAGTTCATCACCCATGCCGGCGAGGCGACCAGCCAGAACCGCGAGGCCTTCTGGAAGGAGTGGGGCATCGACACCGCGCTGGACGCCCGTGGCGGCATCGCCGGGATCAAGGCCGAGGTGCACCCGGCGGCGCGCGAGGTGTTCCTGCTGCAGCGTAAGAAGTCCAAGGTCGGCGACGGCCTGGGCAAGACCACCGGCTGGATCCACCGCACCGGCCTGAAGAACAAGAAGGTGCAGATGCTCAACAGCGTCGAGTACCTCAAGGTCGACGACGCCGGCCTGCATATCCGCATCGCAGGCGGTGAGCCGCAGGTGTTGCCGGTCGATACCGTGATCGTCTGCGCCGGCCAGGATCCGCTGCGCGAGCTGCACGACGGACTGGTGGCCGCCGGACAGAGCGTGCACCTGATCGGTGGCGCCGACGTGGCCGCCGAGCTGGATGCCAAGCGTGCGATCAACCAGGGCTCGCGCCTCGCCGCCGAACTCTGATCGACAGAAGCCCCGCCCCGAGCGGGGCTTCTGCTTTATGGCCGATAACAATAAGGAGGAGTCCATGTCTCTCGACACCCAGCTGCAACCCGCCGCGGCCGCCAGCCTGCAGCGCTGGCACCAGTTCGTCGCCGCTCAGGACCTGAGCCGTCTGCCCGAGCTGCTGCACCCGCAGGCGGTGTTTCGCTCGCCCATGGCGCACAAACCCTATCCGGGCGCGCAGGCGGTCAATCTGATCCTCAATACCGTGCTCAAGGTCTTTCAGGACTTCGTCTATCACCGCGAACTGGCCACTGCCGATGGCCTCAGCGTGGTGCTGGAGTTTTCCGCCAGGGTCGGCGAGCGCGAGCTCAAGGGCATCGACATGATCCGCTTCGACGATGCGGGCAAGATCGTCGAGTTCGAGGTGATGGTGCGGCCGATGAGCGGCCTGGCCGCCCTTGGCGAGGAGATGGCCCGGCGCCTGGCACCTTTCCTGGCAAGTGCCAAAGCCTGAATCGCCGAACCCCGTCACAGTTTCACCCGGCAGCCGTTTCACGCCCGTCGGAGCGCCCGAGCGGCTGCCAACCCAGTCACATTGCCCGTGATACTTTTTCCCCTAGACTGTTTGAAACAAGGGATTGCGCCTGTTTTACAGGTTATGCGCCCGCGCGGGGCAAGCCCGCAGCGTGCCGAACGTGATCCTGATGGCCTTGAGGGAAATCCATGAGCATGCAGAAAGCACAGATGGTCGAAGCCGTGCTGTTCTTCAACGAGCGCGGCATCTGCAAGGAGATGCTGTTTCCCGAATTCGAGGCGCTGCTCGACAACGTGGTCAACCTGCCCGAGTTCGCCGACGAACAGGTCCGCCTGGCCTATGTGCTGATCAACCCGCGCCTGCTGGTGCGTGCCGTGGTGTTCTTCTATCTGGACTTCGACGAGCTGGGCGCTGCCGACAAGGGCTGGAACCTGCCCTTGCGTCACCTGGCCGACAACGCCGGGCGTGGCCCGGACCTGGGCGCCGGCCCCATTCGTCTGGCTTGCCGCAGCCAGTGTCCGGTGTCCTGGCACCAGATGCATCTGTGGGACCCCAGCCTGGCCCCGGGCAAGAATGACCTGGTGCTGGTGCGCGACGCGATCAAGCGCAACAACCTCGGCCTGCTGGCCGAGGAGGAGGCCCCGGTGGTGCTGCCCGAGCGCCTGCAGGTGGCCGCCGAGGACAAATGGCAGGCGCCCGACCCGGCGCGCCAGGAGGCTGCCCGGCAGGATGAGCGCCTGGAGCAGGAACACCGGCAGAAGACCGCACAGCTGATCAAGCAGCAGCGCCTGCGCATCAGCAGCCTGAGCAAGCAGCACGAGGAGGAACTGGCCCGCCAGAAGCTGGCGGCCGACGAGCGCCAGCGCGCCCTGCAGGCCGAAATCCAGGGCCTGCAGCAGAGCCTGCGCCGCCAGGAGGAGCTGAACGCCAGTCTCAAGGCGCAGCTCGCGGCCCAGGCCGACAGCATGCAGCAGTCCCGCGAGGAGCTGTCCAGGCAACTGCGCGATCTGGAAAAGCATGGCCGTAGCGAGGCCGATATCCTGCGTGCCCAGTTCGACGCGGAACTGCAGGCGCGGGTGGCCACCGCGCTGGCCGAGTCCAAGGAGCAGGTAGCCATCCGCGACGTCGAACTGGCCTACAGCGCCGAGCAGGAGGCCCAGCTGAAGCAGGAACTGGAGCGGCTCAAGCGCGAGTGCGACGAGCTGGCCAGCCAGGGCGGCGAGCAGATCCTCGAGCGCCTGGCCAAGCTTGGCGTGGTCTTCGTGGTCTATCACCCGGGCGCCGGCCATCTGACCATCCCGCTACAGGACATCGCCCGTTACCAGAACAACCCCATGAGCTACGCGGCGGCCAAGTGCTTTGTCTCCGAGGAGCAGTACCGCCAGTGGCTGGCGCACTACCAGCAACCCACCTGCGAGGCCAGCCTGTCGTCCGGGGGGCGTTGTTCCATGCCGATCGACCGGGTGGAGACGCCCAGCCGTTTCGTGGTCGGCGAGTCCAACTGCTGTGCCCGGCACAAGGCGGGTGCGCGGCTGCGCACCGTCAGCTGAGCACCCGCAGCCGGTTATCATGGGGGGCGCCGTCATGGCCCCTCGACCGGACCCGCTTCCCCATGCCGTTCACCGCACCGCACTGGACTCCAGTCGCCCCCCTGCAAGCGCTTTCCTTCGACTGGCTGGCCCGTGCCGGCGTCGAACTCGCCGTGCTGCGCCTGGACCTGCTCGATCCGCTGTTGTCCGGCAACAAATGGTTCAAGCTCAGGCCGCATATCGAGGCGGCCGCGGCGGCCGGCGCCGAGGGCCTGATCAGCCTGGGCGGCGCCCATTCCAATCACCTGCATGCCCTGGCCGCGGCCGGCCGGCGTTTCGGCTTCGCCAGCGTCGGCCTGCTGCGTGGCGAGCCGCAGGACACGCCGACGGTGCGTGACCTGCAGGCCTGCGGCATGCGCCTGCACTGGCTGGGTTATGCCGGTTATCGCGAGAGGCACCAGCCAGGCTTTTGGCGGCCCTGGCGCGAGCGCTATCCAGGGTTGCTGCCGGTGGACGAGGGCGGCGCCGGGTTGCCGGCGGCGCTGGCCTGCACGGCCATGGTCGAGATGGCCAGGCAGCAGCTGGGCGCCTTGGGTTGGGACGATTACCATGGCTGGTGGTTGGCCGCCGGCACCGGCACCACGGCGGCTGGGGTGGTGCTGGGCGAGCAGGGCGCGCGCCCGGTGCATGTCGCCATGGCCGTGCCGCCGGGGCATGGCGTGGAGGCGATGCTGGCGAGCACTCTGGTCGAGGCCGGCGTGGCGGCGCAAGGCTATCGCCTGCTGGACGCCAGCCGCGGTGGCTTCGCTCGCCTGGACGCCGAGCTGGCGCAGTTCATCGAGGCTTGCGAGCGCGAGGCGCGGCTGCCGCTCGAACCGCTCTACACCGGCAAGGCGCTGCTGGCATTGCGTGACGAGGTGCAGGCCGGTTACTTTGCTCCGGGTACGCGCCTGCTGCTGCTCCATAGCGGAGGGCTGCAAGGGCGCAGGGCCATGGCCCAACGCCTGGAGCAACTGGCCGCGGTGCGCCAAGAATAACGAAGGACAGGTGTCGATGACCGAGCCGCTGAATCCCGAACAGCTGCGCAGCTTCACTCCGCTCAACGTGCTTTCCGAACAGCAGTGGCGCGAGCTGCGTGGGCAGCTGGTGCCGCAGCCGTTGCTGGCCGGCCAGCTGCTGTTCCGCCGCGGCGACAAGGCCCGCACCACCTACTACCTGTTGTCCGGCGAGCTGCAGCTGCGCGATGCCGAGGGCAGCGAGGTATTGCTCGCGGCCGGCAGCGAGGCCAGCTGCCATCCGCTGTCGCCGAGCCTGCCGCGCCAGCACGAGGCGCGTGCCCTGAGCGATGTCAGCGTGCTGGCGCTGGACTCCGCCAAGCTCGACCGGCTGCTCACCTGGCGCCTGGCCTATCAGGACCTGCTGCTCGACCTCGGCAGCAGTGGCGACGACGTCGAGTGGCTGGAGCGCCTGCTGGAGAATCCACTGTTCAGCAAGGTGCCGCCGGCCAATGTGCGCGCCATGCTCGAGCGTCTGCGGCCGATCGACCTGCCGGCCGGCAGCCGGGTGCTGGTGGAAGGCGAGGCGGGCGACTGCTGCTATTTCCTCAAGAGCGGCCGCGCCGAGGTGTTTCGCGGTGGCGACGGCGGCCGCCAGGTGCTGGCCGAGCTGGAGGTGGGCGCTTGCTTCGGCGAGGAGGCGCTGCTCTCCGACCAGCCGCGCAATGCCACCGTCACCCTGATCGAGCCGGGCGTGGTTCTGCGCCTGAATCGCCAGGACTTCTTCGCTCTGCTCAAGGCCCCGGTGGTCGACGAGGTGTCCTTCGGCGAGGCGGCGCGCCTGCTGTCGGGCGGCGCTCAGTGGCTGGACGTGCGCCTGCAGCCCGAATACGAGCAGGCTCATGCCCAGCAGGCGCTGAACATGCCGTTGCACCTGCTGCGCCTCAAGGCGCGCCTGCTGGACAAGGGCAAGGCCTACCTGTGCTATTGCGACAGCGGCAAGCGCAGTACCAGCGCGGTGTTCCTGCTGTCTCAGCTGGGCTTCACCGCCTATGCCCTGCGCGATGGCCTGGATGCGCTGCCGGTGGTGCAGCGCAGTGCCCTGCTGTGCGAGAACGGGCCGGGCTACCTGGCCCGCTCCGGTGGGCGTATCGAGCGCAGCTACTGAGCCTTACGCTCCGCGATTTTCTGTAGGAGCGAGCTCTGCTCGCGAAGCATTCCGCTCGGGTGTTTTCGCGAGCAGAGCTCGTTCCTAGGCAGGTGTTTTCGGCCAGGTATCGCCGACCAGAAACAGCCTTTCGCGCTCGTGCCAGTCGCCATCCTCTGCCGGCTCCAGGCGTACCAGCAGCTGCGCCGGTGCCCGGGCGTCCAGTTGTTCCAGCCAGGCGGCGAACTGGGCGTCGCTCCAGAGCTGCTCCCGGCTCAACCGGGCCGGCGCCAGCCAGGACTGGCGTGGCAGTGGCTGCCAGTGCTGCTGCTCCGGCGCCGCACATGGCCAGTCGCGACGGTGTAGCCAGCGCCCGCGCAGATGCCGGGAATGGTAGCCATGTGGCGCGGCGCAGCTGGCCTGCCAGGGATAGAACAGATAGCCGCCCAGCCAGGCCGCAGCGCTGGCCGGCAGCTCGGTCAGCCCGGCAAGGCTAGAGCGGGCCGCCGGCGAGCCGGAGAGCGGCAGCTGGTGGCGGCGCAGGTGCTCCAGTTTGGCGCCCAGGCGGTCGTCGCTGGATGGGCCCTGCCAATTGTCCGCGTCCTCGCCCGCGTCCCGCTCGGGGCCCAGGTACAGCTTGATCGCCAGTTCCAGGTGGTGCACGCCCTCGGCGTCGCGCAGCAGCAGGTCCAGCTCGCCCAGGGTATGGCCGCCCTGGCGCACCGGCAGGTTGGCGGCCAGCAGCTCGATATCGGGGGCGGCCTGCAGGGCAAACTGCCACAGTCGCTCGTAGTAGCGGCCGAGGCGGCTGGAGCCGTTGGCCAGTTGGGCGAGCAGGGCCTCGGGCTCGCGCTCCTGGTGCAGCAGCCATTCGGCCAGCAGCTGCGGGTTCTGGCTCCAGGCGCTGGCGGCCAGCGGATGGCGCAGCGGCAGCCGGCCGCCTTCGAGCAGCGGCGGGGAGAGCAGGGCCCAGGCCAGGTCGCGCACCTGGGGCTGGCGCAGTTGCGCCAGCAGTTCGTCGAGGAGGGTCGTCATCGGCCGAGCATAGCGCCTGGTTTGCCGCTGCGGCGGGCTTTCGCCCATAATCCGGGCATTCTCCCCCCGTTGCAGAGCGCCCCATGGAGCAATTCCGCAATATCGGCATCATCGGTCGCCTGGGCAGCGCCCAGGTGCTCGACACCATCCGCCGCCTGAAGAACTTCCTGACCGAGCGCCATTTGCATGTGATCCTCGAAGAGAGCATCGCCGAGGTGCTGCCTGGTCATGGCCTGCAGACCAGTTCGCGGAAGATTCTCGGCGAGGTCTGCGATCTGGTCATAGTGGTCGGCGGCGACGGCAGCATGCTCGGTGCCGCGCGGGCGCTGGCCCGGCACAAGATACCGGTGCTGGGCATCAACCGCGGCAGCCTGGGTTTCCTCACCGACATCAAGCCTGACGAGCTGGAGGTCAAGGTGGCCGAGGTGCTGGAGGGGCGCTTCCTCGAGGAGAGCCGCTTCCTGCTGGAGACCGAAGTGCGCCGCCATGGCGAGGCCATCGGCCAGGGCGACGCGCTCAACGACGTGGTGCTGCACCCGGGCAAGTCGACCAAGATGATCGAATTCGAGCTGTTCATCGACGGCCACTTCGTCTGCAGCCAGAAGGCCGACGGCCTGATCATCGCCACGCCCACCGGCTCCACCGCCTACTCGCTGTCCGCCGGTGGGCCGATCATGCATCCCAAGCTGGACGCCATTGTCATAGTGCCGATGTACCCGCACACCCTGTCCAGCCGGCCGATAGTGGTGGATGGCAACAGCGAGCTGAAGATAGTGGTGGCCGACGACCTGCCGATCTATCCGCTGGTGTCCTGCGACGGCCAGAACCACTTCACCTGCGCCCCCGGCGACACCATCACGGTGGCCAAGAAGCCGCATAAGCTGCGTCTGATCCATCCGCTCGAACACAACTACTACGAGATCTGCCGCACCAAGCTCGGTTGGGGCGGGCGCCAGTGGAGCCACGACTGAGATGTTCCTGGATGGCGGGCGCGGCTTTGACCTGATCGGCGATGTGCATGGCTGCGGACGCAGTCTGGAGCGCCTGCTCGAGCAGATGGGCTACAGCCGCCGCGATGGCGTATGGCGCCACCCACGGCGCATGGCGCTGTTCCTCGGCGACATCATCGACCGCGGCCCGCGTATCCGCGAAGCGCTGCACCTGGTGCACGACATGGTCGAGGCCGGCCAGGCCCTGTGCCTGATGGGCAACCACGAGTACAACGCCCTCGGCTGGTACACCGAGGCGCCGGCCAATAGCGAGCGGCGCCATGTGCGCGAGCACACGCCACGCCACGAGCGCCTGCTGCAGCAGACCTTCCAGCAGTTCGCCGAGCACCCGGCCGACTGGCATGACTTCCTCGACTGGTTCCAGCAACTGCCGCTGTTTCTCGATGCCGGGCGCTTCCGCCTGGTGCATGCCTGCTGGGATGGCGAGTTGATCGGCGAACTGCGTCGGCGCTTCTGCGACGGCCGGGTCGACCGCGACTTCGTCATGGCTTCGGCGATCCCCGGCAGCTTCGCCAACCGAGTATTCGAGCGCCTGCTGCGCGGCACCGACATGCGCCTGCCGCAGGGCCTGACCCTGATCAGCGAGGAAGGCTTTACCCGCAGCTATTTCCGCACCAAGTTCTGGGAGGACGACCCGCAGACCTATGGCGACGTGGTGTTCCAGCCCGACGCGCTGCCCGAGAGCGTGGCCAGCCTGCCCCTGAGCCCCACTGACAAGGACCGTCTGCTGCAGTACGGCGCGGACGAGCCGATGCTGTTCGTCGGTCACTACTGGCGCCGCGGCCGCCCGGCGCCGATCCGCGACAACCTGGCCTGTCTGGACTACAGCGCGGTGATGTACGGCAAGCTGGTGGCCTACCGCCTGGACGAGGAGACGCGGATCGACCCGGGCAAGTTCGTCTGGGTCGAGGTGGAGCGCCCGGAGGCGCCGCAGTGAGCCCGGTGGCGGCGCTGCGTCGTCCGCTGCAGGAGGACCTCAGCGGCTTCGTCGCCCTGCTGCGTCGGCTCGAGGTGCCGCACCGGGTCAGCGAAGAGCGCGATACCCAGGTGCTCTGGGTGCCGGCCGAGGCGCTGGCCGAGCAGGTGCGCGAACTGTACCTGCGCTATCCGCGGGGCGTCGCGGAAGAGGAGGTGCCGACGCCGGTCAGGCCCCAGCGCCCGGGCATCGCCGCGCATCTGCGGGCCAGCCCGCTGACCACGGCGATGCTGCTGCTCACCCTGCTGGTCGCGCTGCTGAGCTTCGGCGGCAGCAACTTCGAGGTGGTGCGCTGGCTGAGCTTCCAGGACTTCCAGATCCAGGGCCGGTACATCCATTTCCAGCCCTGGCTGGAGACGCTGCACGGCGGCCAGTGGTGGCGCCTGTTCAGCCCCATGCTGATCCATTTCGGGCCGCTGCACCTGGCGATGAACGCCCTGTGGTACTGGGAGCTGGGACGGCGCATCGAGGCGCGCCAGGGCGGCCTGGTGCTGCTCGGGCTGACGCTGACCTTCGCCCTGCTGTCGAACTTCGCCCAGTACGCCCATGGCGGTCCCTCGCTGTTCGGCGGCCTGTCCGGCGTGCTATACGGCCTGCTTGGCTACTGCTGGATCTTCCGCCTGCTGGCGCCGACCCCGGCCTATGTACTGCCGCGCGGCGTGCTGGCGATGATGCTGATCTGGCTGGTGGTGTGCCTGACCGGCGTGATCGACACCCTGTTCGGCTCCATCGCCAATGCCGCCCATGTCGGTGGATTGCTCGCCGGCTGCGCCGCGGGTCTCGTCGGCGGTGCGCTGGCGCGCCTGCGCCGGTAAACTGGCCGGCCTGTTTAGCTTGCCGTTGTCGGAGCCCGCGATGCCGTCCTTTGCCGAAATGATCGAGAACATTACCCCCGAGATCTACCAGAGCCTCAAGCTGGCGGTGGAGATCGGCAAGTGGCCGGACGGGCGCAAGCTCAGCCAGGAGCAGAAGGAACTGTCGCTGCAGGCCATGATCGCCTGGGAGATGCAGAATCTGCCCGAGGAAGAGCGCACCGGCTACATGGGCCCGCAGGAGTGCCAGTCGCACGCCGAGCCGATCCCCAACATCCTGTTCAAGTCCAGCGACAGCCTGCACTGATGACCGCGATGATCGAGCTGGGCCGCGGCAGCCTAAGCAAGATGGCGGTGCGCCTGGGCGATATGGCGCAGTACGCCTTTCGCCTGGATGACACCGAGGTGCCGGTCAACCCACTGCTGGGCAGGCGTGTGCGCCTGGAGTTCCTCGGCGCCATCCACTGCAGCCATTGCGGGCGCAAGACCAAGAAGAGCTTTGCCCAGGGCTACTGCTACCCCTGTTTCACCAGGCTGGCGCAGTGCGACAGCTGCATCATGAGCCCGGAGCGCTGCCACTTTGAGGCCGGCACCTGTCGCGAGCCCGAGTGGGGTGAGCGGTTCTGCATGACCGACCATGTGGTCTATCTGGCCAACTCCTCGGGGATCAAGGTCGGCATCACCCGCGCCAGCCAGATTCCCACCCGCTGGCTGGACCAGGGTGCCAGCCAGGCGCTGCCGATCTTCCGCGTCGCTACCCGCCAGCAGTCCGGCTTCGTCGAGGACCTGCTGCGCACTCGGGTGGCGGACAAGACCAACTGGCGCGCCTTGCTCAAGGGCGATGCCGTGGCGCTGGATTTGCCGGCGATTCGCGACGAGCTGCTGACCAGCTGCGCCGAGGGCATTGCCGCGCTGCAGCAGCGTTTCGGTCTGCAGGCCATTCAGCCGGTAACCGATGCCGAGGTGCTGACGATCCAGTATCCGGTGGAGGCTTACCCGACCAAGGTCGCCAGCCATGACCTGGAGAAAACCCCGGTGGTGGAGGGTATTCTCAAGGGTATCAAGGGCCAGTACCTGATCCTCGACACCGGCGTGATCAATCTGCGCAAATACACCGCTTACCAGATAGCCATCAGCTGCGAGCCACAAGCCGCAAACTGATGAGAACCCTACCTGCAGCTTGAAGCTTGCCGCTTGAAGCTGCCTCGAAGAGGCCCCTTATGCGTACCGAACAGCCGAAGATGATCTACCTCAAGGACTATCGGGTGCCCGACTACCTGATCGACGAGACCCACCTGACCTTCGAGCTGTTCGAGGACCATACCCTGGTGCATGCCCAGCTGGTGATGCGGCGTAACCCAGAGGCCGGCGCAGGCCTACCGCCGCTGGTGCTGGACGGCCAGGAGCTGGAGCTGCTGGAGCTGAAACTGGACGACCGCCTGCTCTCCGCCGCCGACTATCAGCTCAGCGACAGCCACCTGACCCTGCAGCCGACGCAAGAACAGTTCGTCATCGACAGCAGCGTGCGCATCCACCCGGAGAGCAACACCGCGCTGGAAGGCCTGTACAAGTCCGGCGGCATGTTCTGCACCCAGTGCGAGGCCGAGGGCTTTCGCAAGATCACCTACTACCTCGACCGCCCGGACGTGATGAGCAAGTTCACCACCACGCTCAGCGCCGAGCAGCACAGCTACCCGGTGCTGCTGTCCAACGGCAACCCGATCGCCAGCGGCAGCGAGGAGGGCGGTCGCCACTGGGCGACCTGGGAGGACCCGTTCAAGAAGCCGGCCTACCTGTTTGCCCTGGTCGCCGGCGACCTGTGGTGCGTGGAAGACAGTTTCACCACCATGAGCGGCCGCGAAGTCACCCTGCGCATCTATGTCGAGCCGGAGAACATCGACAAGGTGCAGCACGCCATGGACAGCCTGAAGAAGTCGATGAAGTGGGATGAGGAGGTGTACGGGCGCGAGTACGACCTGGACATCTTTATGATCGTCGCGGTCAACGACTTCAACATGGGCGCCATGGAGAACAAGGGCCTCAACATCTTCAACTCCAGCTGCGTGCTGGCCAAGGCCGAGACCGCCACCGATGCCGCCCACCAGCGGGTCGAGGCCGTGGTGGCCCACGAGTACTTCCACAACTGGTCGGGCAACCGGGTGACCTGCCGCGACTGGTTCCAGCTGTCGCTCAAGGAAGGCTTCACCGTGTTTCGCGACGCCGAGTTTTCCGCCGACATGAACTCGCGCACGGTCAAGCGCATCGAGGACGTGGCCTACCTGCGTACTCACCAGTTCGCCGAGGATGCCGGCCCCATGGCCCATCCGGTGCGCCCGGACGCCTTCATGGAGATCTCCAACTTCTACACCCTGACCGTCTACGAGAAGGGTTCGGAAGTGCTGCGCATGATCCACACCCTGCTCGGGCCTGAGCTGTTCCGCAAGGGTTCGGACCTCTACTTCGAGCGCCACGATGGCCAGGCGGTGACCTGCGACGACTTCGTCAAGGCCATGGAGGACGCCAGTGGCCAGGACCTGACCCAGTTCAAGCGCTGGTACAGCCAGGCCGGCACCCCGCTTCTCACGGTCAGCGAGAGCTACGACGCGGCGGCCAACACCTACCGCCTGCAGTTGCGCCAGAGCTGCCCGGCCACCCCGGGGCAGAGCGAGAAACTGCCGTTCGTGATTCCCGTCGAACTGGCCCTGCTCGACGCCCGGGGCCGCGAGCTGCCGCTGCAGCTGGTCGGCGAAGACGAGCCGGTCGGACGCTCCCGTGTGCTGCAGGTGACCCAGGCCGAGCAGGCCTTCACCTTCGTGGGCATCGCCGAGAAGCCGCTGCCCTCGCTGCTGCGCGGCTTCAGCGCGCCGGTCAAGCTGAGTTTCCCCTACAGTCGCGACCAGCTGATGTTCCTGATGCAGCACGACAGCGACGGCTTCAACCGCTGGGAGGCCGGCCAGCAGCTCTGCGTGCAGGTGCTGCAGGAGCTGATCGGCCAGCATCAGCGTGGCGAGCCGCTGGTGCTGGACCCGCGTCTGGTCGAGGCTTTCCGTACCCTGCTGCTGGACGAGGCGCTGGACCAGGCCATGGTCGCCGAGATGCTCTCGCTGCCGGGCGAGGGCTACCTCACCGAGATTGCCGAAGTGGCCGATGTCGACGCCATCCACGCCGCCCGCGAGTTCGCCCGCGCGCAGCTGGCAGGCGCGCTGTTCGAGCCGCTGTGGAAGCGCTACCAGGCCAATCGCGAGATCTCGCGCAGCACGCCCTATGTGGCCGAGTCCGCCCATTTCGCCCGCCGCAGCCTGCAGAACATCGCGCTGTCGTACCTGATGCTCACCGGCAGGGCCGAGGTGCTGGCCGCCTGCCTGGAGCAGTACGAGGTGTGCGACAACATGACCGAGCGCCTGGCCGCCCTGGCGGTGCTGGTCAATTCCTCCTACGAGGCGGAGAAGGCCGAGGCGCTCAAGGCCTTCGCCGAGCACTTCAAGGACAACGCCCTGGTCATGGACCAGTGGTTCAGCGTGCAGGCCGCCAGCACCTTGCCGGGTGGCCTGCAGCGTGTGCAGGCGCTGATGCAGCACCCGGCCTTCACCCTGAAGAACCCGAACAAGGTGCGTGCGCTGATCGGCGCCTTCGCCGGGCAGAACCTGGTCAACTTCCATGCGGTCGACGGCGGCGGCTACCGTTTCCTGGCCGATCAGGTGATCACCCTCAATGCGCTGAACCCGCAGATCGCCTCGCGCCTGCTCGGTCCGCTGACCCGCTGGCGCAAGTACGGCGAGCAGCGCCAGGCGCTGATGCGTGGCGAGCTGGAGCGCATCCTGGCCAGTGGCGAGCTGTCCAGCGACGTGTTCGAGGTGGTCAGCAAGAGCCTGGCCTGATCGATACGTGCGTTACCGAGCGCTTGCTTGGTAACGCACGTTGTTACCCGTTGTTTCCTTTCCGCCTGATCAGTTTTTCAATCCTGCCCAAAGCCCCGTCGCAGAGGCTTCTCGCCTCTCGTAAGTCTCTGAATCTCAAGGTTAAAGTGCGCCAGTCGGGCGACAAATTGAGACATCCCGAGGCGCCGCCGGCCATTTTTCGTGTGGCCATGCCCTAGTGCATCAATCTCCGCGTTTCGGCGCTCTTTTGGTATCGATCTTGAATAGCCCGTGCTCGCTCGTGACGCCGGTGCTGTCCGGCGTTGTGAGCAGTGGCCCCAGAGCCCATAACAAGAACTGCCGATCCATGGAGTTGCCGATGGCCATCCCCTTGCGCAAGTCGTCCCTACGCCTCGCCCCCGCCCAGGCGGGCTTCGCCCTCGCCGGGCTTATTCCGCTCGTCCTTTCAGTGCCGGCTGGAGCCGTCGAGTTCAGCCTGGCCGATGGCGAGGTGACCGGCGCGCTGGACACCACGCTGTCCTATGGCCAGCTCTACCGGGTGCAGGGGCGGGACAAGAGCAACGACGACACCAACGGCAACGACGGCAACCGCAACTTCGATACCGGCCTGGTCTCCGAGGTGTACAAGATCACCTCCGACCTGGAGGCCAACTATCAGAACTACGGCATGTTCGTGCGCGGCACCGCCTTCTATGACACCCAGATCATGGACAAGCGAAACGACAACGACGACTACCGGCCGAGTCAGAGCCATCCGAACAACGACCATTTCACCGACGAGACTCGCCGCAGTGCCGGTCATAGCGCCGAGATTCTCGATGCCTATGTCTATGGCAACTGGGACATCGGGGCCATGCCGCTGACCGTCAAGGTCGGGCGCCAGGTGTTCAACTGGGGCGAGGGCATCTTCTATCGCGGCGGCATCAATACCACCAATCCGATAGACGCCGCCAAGTTCCGCCTGCCGGGCTCCGAGTTGAAGGAAGTGCTGGTGCCGGTGGAGGCCTTCAACTTCAATATCGGCCTGACCGACAACCTGTCCCTGGAAGGCTTCTACCAGTGGAACTGGAAGGAGTCGGCCATCGACCCGGTCGGCACCTTCTTCTCCGAGACCGACCTGTTCGCCGCTGGCGGCAACACCGCCTATACCCGCTACGACAATCCGCTGCTGGCCACGGCCATGGCCAACTATCAATCGGCACTGGGCGCCGGCCTGGTCGGCAACGGCCCGTTCGGCCCCAACGCCTACTTGGACCCCGAGTTCAACGTGTTCAAGGTGGCCAATGTCGGCAGCGACATCAATGCCAAGAACGACGGCCAATACGGCTTCGCCCTGCGCTACGTGGCCGAGGAGCTGAACCTCACCGAGTTCGGTTTCTATTACATCAACTACCACGCCAAGGAACCGCAGATCGCGGCGGACATGGGGAGTTACCAGGGCGTCGATATGGCCGCGCTGGGTGCTGTCTCGGGGCCGTTCGCGCCCGCCGTGGCGACCCTGGACGCCGCCAGCAATGCCATCGCCCGCCGCGAGTACGTGGAAGATATCCGTGTCTACGGCTTCAGCTTCAACACCAACATCGGCGAGGCCTCGGTGTTCGGCGAGATCGCCTACCGACCCAATCTGCCGGTGGGCATCAGCGCCACCAACGACCTGCTCGGCGATCTGCTCGGCCAGGGCTTCTTCGGCCTGACCAATATCTACGACGGCAGTGTCGCCGGCGACCAGGCCTGTGCCGACATCTCCGGCAAGCAGCTGTGCCGTGCCGGCGTGTTCCATAACTACGAGCGGGTCGAGGCCTTCAATCTGTCCCTCGGCAGCATCTACAACTTCGGTCCGGCCATCGGCTTCGACTCGCTGATGGGGGTGGCCGAACTGGCCTCCGAGCACGTGCGCGCCAGCAGCCTGAGCTACACCGCCTATGACGGCAGCAAGCGCGGCTTCGCCAGCCGGGTCAACGGTGCCTACGTGTCCGACTATGAAGACGAGGACCAGCTCGACCGCGACGCCTATGGCTACACCCTGGCCCTGTCCGGTACCTGGAACGATGTCTACGCCGGCATCAACCTGTCGCCCTTCGCCGTGTTCAAGCACAACTTCCAGGGCAACTCGCACCAGACCGGCAACTTCGTCGAAGGCGCCATGGCCTACACGCTCGGCCTGCGCGCCAGCTACCTGAACAGCCTGGAGGCAGAGGTGCAGTACACCGAGTACTACGGTGGCGGGCAGAACAACAGTGGCCGCGACCGCGACAACCTCGGCGTCAACCTCAAGTACTCCTTCTGAACCGCATTCCAGGGGCGGGCGGCCAGGCCGCCCGGTCCGCTAGTTACGGAGAATCACCATGCAGATGAAATACCGGCTGATGGGCGCCGCCATCGCCCTCGCGCTTTCCGCCGGCGGCGCCCAGGCCGCCGTCTCCGCCCAGGAGGCGGCCAAGCTCGGCACCAGCCTGACGCCCTTCGGCGCGGAACAAGCCGGCAACGCCGATGGCAGCATTCCGGCCTGGACCGGTGGCATCACCCAGCCTCCGGCCGGCTACCAGGGCAATGGCCAGCACCATGTCGATCCGTTCGCCGAAGACAAGCCGCTGTTCACCATCAGCAAGGCCAATCTGGAGCAGTACAGGGACAGGCTGAGCGCCGGGCAGATCGCCCTGTTCAACGCCTATCCGGACACCTACCAGATGCCGGTGTACCCGAGCCGTCGCTCCGGCTCGGCGCCGCAGTGGGTGTATGACAACAGCCTGAAGAACGCCACCACGGCCAGACTGGTCGAGGGCGGCAACGGTTTCGCGGACGCCTACGGCGGCGTGCCCTTCCCGATCCCGCAGAGTGGCCTGGAGGCGCTGTGGAACCACATCGTGCGCTACCGTGGCACCTACATCACCCGGCGCTCCGCCGAGGTGGCGGTACAGCGCAATGGCGCCTTCTCGCCGGTGGTGTCCGAGGTCGAGGCGCTGTTCCGCTACTACGATCCCAAGGGCGGCTATGCCGACCTCGACAACATCCTGTTCTACTACCTGAACTTCACCAAGAGCCCGGCGCGTCTGGCCGGCGGTGCCGCCCTGGTGCACGAGACCCTCGATCAGGTGAAGGAGCCGCGCCAGGCCTGGGCCTATGCCGCCGGCCAGCGCCGCGTGCGCCGCGCGCCGAACCTGGCCTACGACACGCCGATCGCCGCCTCCGAGGGGCTGCGTACCGCCGACGATACCGACATGTTCAACGGCGCGCCGGATCGTTACGACTGGAAGTTGCTGGGCAAGAAGGAGCTGTACATTCCCTACAACAACTACAAGATCTCCAGCCCCGAGGTGAAGTACAAGGACGTGCTGCAGGTCGGCCACATCAACCCGGCGCTGACCCGCAACGAACTGCACCGCGTCTGGGTGGTGGAGGGCACGCTCAAGCCGGGCGCCCGTCACGTCTACGGCAAGCGCACCCTGTACCTCGACGAGGACAGCTGGCAGGCTGCGGTGGTGGACCAGTACGACACCCGTGGCGAGCTGTGGCGGGTGTCCATCGCCTACCTGAAGAACTACTACGACCTGCCCACCACCTGGTCGGCCATGGAGGCCTTCCACGACCTGCAGAGCCGTCGCTACCACGTGCAGAACCTCGACAGCGAGGAGCCGGCCACCGTGGTGTTCACCAAGGCGACCCCGGAAGACAGCTACTTCACGCCTTCTGCCCTGCGTCGCCGCGGCACCCGCTGAGCAATACCCCTGCTACTCCTGCCGCCCTCCGGGGCGGCCCTCTATCGACCCGGTCCTGTGACCGGGTCGACGTTTTTTTGCCTGACTCTGAAGCCCGTTCCTGACCATTCGGTCGCTGCCTGCAGGCGTGCACTGCTTGGTGCTTTTGCTCGGGGTAATCTGCTTAACTGCCGCGCGAGCGGGCTGGCATCTGGCCATCCCGATCATGGGTCATCACCCGCAATGCCCTGAATCTTTCGCGCCGCTAGTTCGCGCGCCAGGCATTGCTGCGGGCCTTCCGGAAAGGACGCAGGCTTCCGGCATACCCTGGCGGTGGTGCGTACAGCCGGCCAGGCATGCCTGGCCTGAACGAGTGGAGCGACACAATCATGTTGAAAGGACTGTTCGCGACGGGCCTGCTGCTGTGCCTGTCCAATGCCGCCCTGGCGGCCGTGAGTGCCGAGGAAGCGGCCAAACTGGGCAGCAGCCTCACCCCACTGGGTGGCGACAAGGCGGCCAATGCCGCCGGCAGCATTCCCGCCTGGAGCGGCGGCATCACCCAGCCGCCCGCCGGCTATGCCGGGCCCGGCCACCACCATGTCGACCCTTTCGCGGACGACAAGCCGCTGTTTACCATCGGCAAGGCCAATCTGGAGCAGTACAAGGACAACCTGACGCCGGGTCAGCTGGCGCTGTTCAAGGCCTATCCGGATAGCTTCCAGATGCCGGTCTATCCGAGCCGGCGCAGCGCTTCGGCACCGCAGTGGGTGTACGACAACACCCGGCGCAATGCCGAGCAGGCGAGCCTGCTGGCGGGCGGCAGCGGTTTCAGCGGTGCCTACGGCGGCATTCCCTTCCCGATTCCGCAGAGCGGTGCGGAGGCCCTGTGGAATCACGTCGCCCGTTATCGCGGCACCTATGCCGTGCGCCAGTCCTCGGACGCCAGCGTGCAGCGCAACGGCAGCTACGCGCTGATCACCACCGAGCAGGAGGCGCTGTTCAACTACTACCGGCAGGGCGGTTCGGCCGAGCAGCTGGATAACCTGCTGTTCTACTACATGGCCGTGACCAAGGCCCCGGCGCGCCTGGCCGGCGGGGCGCTGCTGGTGCACGAGACGCTCGACCAGGTGCAGGAGGCGCGCCAGGCCTGGGCCTACGCCGCCGGCCAGCGCCGCGTGCGGCGCGCCCCCAGCGTGGCCTACGACACCCCGCTGGGTACCGCCGACAACCTGATGACGGCTGACGACAAGGACATGTTCAACGGCGCGCCGGACCGCTACGAGTGGAAGCTGCTGGGCAAGCGGGAAATCTACATTCCCTACAACAACTACAGGGTCTCCAGTCCCGATGTCAGCTATGACCAACTGATCCAACCTGGCCACCTCAATCCGCAGTTCACTCGTCATGAGTTGCACCGGGTCTGGGTGGTGGAGGGCACGCTCAAACCGGGCGCCCGCCATGTCTATGGCAAGCGCACCCTGTACCTCGATGAGGACAGCTGGCAGGCCGCGGTGGTGGACCAGTACGACAGTCGCGGCGAGCTGTGGCGGGTGTCCATCGCCTACCTGAAGAACTACTACGAGCTGCCCACCATCTGGTCGGCGCTGGATGTGTTCCACGACCTGCAGTCCGGCCGCTATTACGTGCAGAACCTCGACAACGAGGAGAAGCGCATCAGCGACTTCAGCCAGCCGCTGCCGGACGCCAACCACTTCTCCGTGGCCACCCTGCGACGCCTCGGCACCCGCTGACGACCAAGGCCGCCCGCAATGCGGGCGGCCTTGCCCGGTGGCGATTCTCGGCGATTCGGCGCTTAACAAAACATAACGTCACGCCGATTGTCAGTTTTTTCCAAAGCCGTATAGCATGGGCCCGCCTGATAAAAGGCCTGTACCCACCTATAAGAATAAAGGGGGAAATATATGCGTGAGCCCGTCATGCGGCGCACCCGCTCCGACGACCTGAGCCTTCAGACCCCGGTTCGTCATCAATCGCCGCTGGCGAAAGCGCTGTCTCTGCTCGGCGTATGTTCCATCCTGGCCATGACCGCGTCGCTGCCCGCGCAGGCCGCCGAGTCCGCCAACGTCCTTTCCATCGAATCGCCCAAGGCCGTGACCAGCCTGCTGCTGGACATCGCCCACGCCGGCAAGCGCCTGGTCGCCGTCGGCGATCGCGGCCATATCCTGTTTTCCGAAGACGCCGGGCGCAACTGGGTGCAGGCACGTGTGCCGACTCGCCAGCTGCTGACGGCCCTGTACTTCGTCGATGACAAGCACGGCTGGGCGGTCGGTCACGATTCGCAGATCCTGGTCAGCGAAGACGGTGGCGCCAACTGGAAGCTGCAGTACGAGGACCTGGAGCGCGAAGCTCCGCTGCTCGATGTCTGGTTCCGCGACACCAGCACCGGTTACGCCGTGGGCGCTTACGGCGCCTTGCTGGAAACCACCGACGGCGGCAAGACCTGGAACGATGTCGGCGACCGCCTGGACAACGAGGATGGCTACCACCTCAATGGCATCGCCGCGGTGAAGGATGCCGGCCTGTTCGTGGTCGGCGAGGCGGGCAGCATGTTCCGTTCCGCCGACTGGGGGCAGACCTGGGAGAAGGTCCAGGGCCCGTATCAGGGCACCCTGTTCGGCGTGCTCGGCACCGCCAGCAGCAATACCCTGCTGGCTTTCGGCCTGCGTGGCAACCTGTACCGTTCCGGCGACTTCGGGGCCACCTGGCAGCAGGTCAAGCTGCTCTCCGATAGCGGTCCGCTGGAGTTCGGCCTGGCCGGCGGCAGCCTGCTGAAGAATGGCGACCTGGTCATCGTCGGCCATGGCGGCAGCGTGCTGACCAGCAAGGACTCCGGTCGCGCTTTCACCGTGATCAACCGTGCCGACCGCGCCTCGCTGGCTTCGGCCACCGCCGATGCGGCAGGCAACCTGATCCTGGTGGGGCAGGGCGGCGTGCATACCGCTACTCCGACTGGCGCCGAGCCAGGCAAAAAACAATAAGCCGGGGCGTATGAGCATATGACTTCCATGAGCAGCCACCATCAGGACAAGGCGACCTTCCTCGAGCGCCTGATCTTCAACAACCGGCCGATCGTCATCGCCCTCTGCATGCTGATCACCCTGCTGCTGTTGTGGCAGGCCTCGCAGATCCGCCCCTCGACCAGCTTCGAGAAGATGATCCCGCTGGAGCATCCCTTCATCGAGAAGATGCTCGAGCACCGCAACGACCTGGCCAACCTCGGCAACACCGTGCGCATCTCGGTCGAGGCCAAGCAGGGTGACATCTTCGACAAGGACTACATGGAGACGCTCAAGCAGATCCATGACGAGGTGTTCTACATTCCCGGCGTCGATCGCTCCGGCCTGAAGTCCCTGTGGAGCCCGGCCGTGCGCTGGACCGAGGTGACCGAGGAAGGTTTCGACGGTGGCGAAGTGATCCCGCAGACCTATGACGGCTCCGAGCAGAGCCTGCAGGAGCTGCGCGGCAACGTGCTGAAGTCGGGCCAGGTCGGCCGCCTGGTGGCCAACAACTTCAAGTCCAGCATCGTCGATGTGCCGCTGCTTGAGCAGTACCCGGACCCGAACGATCAGAGCAAGCTGCTCAAGCTGGACTACCGCCAGTTCTCCCATGAGCTGGAAGAGAAGATCCGCGACAAGTACCAGGCGCAGAATCCCAATGTGCAGGTGCATATCGTCGGCTTCGCCAAGAAGGTCGGCGACCTGATCGACGGCCTGATCATGGTGGTGGCCTTCTTCGGCGTCGCCCTGGTCATCACCCTGGTGCTGCTGTACTGGTTCAGCTGGTGCATTCGCTCGACCATCTCGGTGGTCTCCACCACCCTGATCGCGGTGGTCTGGCAGCTGGGCCTGATGAACCTGGCCGGTTTCGGTCTCGATCCCTACTCGATGCTGGTGCCCTTCCTGATCTTCGCCATCGGCATCTCCCACGGGGTGCAGAAGATCAACGGTATCGCCCTGCAGTCGAGCGACGCCGACAATGCCCTGACCGCCGCGCGCCGCACTTTCCGTCAGCTTTTCCTGCCGGGCATGATCGCCATCCTGGTGGACGCCGTCGGCTTCATCACCCTGCTGGTGATCGATATCGGCGTGATCCGCGAGCTGGCCATCGGCGCCTCCATTGGCGTGGCCGTGATCGTGTTCACCAACCTGATCCTGCTGCCGGTGGCCATCTCCTATATCGGCATCAGCAAGCGGGCCATCGAGCGCAGCAAGAAGGACGCCAATCGCGACCAGCCGTTCTGGCGCCTGCTGTCCAACTTCGCCCACCCGGTGGTGGCGCCGATCTCCGTGGTCATCGCCCTGTCCTCCGGCGTGGCGGCCTTCTGGTACCAGAAGACCCACCTGCAGATCGGCGACCTCGACCAGGGCGCGCCGGAACTGCGCCCGGAGTCGCGCTACAACAAGGACAACGACTTCATCATCAGCAACTACTCGACCAGCTCCGATGTGCTGGTGGTGATGGTCAAGACGGCGAAGGAGGGCTGCTCGACTTACGACGCCCTGGCGCCGATGGATCAGCTGATGTGGCGTCTGGAGAACACCGAGGGCGTGCAGTCGGCCATCTCCATGGTCAGCGTGTCCAAGCAGGTGATCAAGGGCATGAACGAGGGCAACCTGAAGTGGGAGACCCTGTCGCGCAACCCGGACATCCTCAACAACTCCATCGCCCGTGCCGACGGCCTGTATAACGCCGACTGCTCGGTGGCGCCGGTGCTGGTGTTCCTCAACGACCACAAGGCGGCCACGCTCAAGCGCGCCGTGGCGGTGGTGCAGGAGTTCTCCGCGGAGAACAGCAAGGAAGGCCTGGAGTTCATCCTGGCGGCCGGCAACGCCGGTATCGAAGCGGCCACCAACGAGGTGATCGCCACTTCCGAGCTGAAGATCCTGATCCTGGTCTACATCTGCGTCGCAGCCATGTGCCTGATCACCTTCCGGTCCTTCGGCGCCATGCTGTGCATCATCCTGCCGCTGATCCTCACCTCCATCCTCGGCAATGCCCTGATGGCTTGGCTGGGCATAGGCGTGAAGGTGGCGACCCTGCCGGTGATCGCGCTCGGCGTGGGCATCGGCGTGGACTACGGCATCTACATCTACAGCCGCATGGAAAGCTTCCTGCGCGCCGGCCTGCCGCTGCAGGAGGCCTATTACCAGACCCTGCGCTCCACCGGAAAGGCGGTGCTGTTCACCGGTCTGTGCCTGGCCATCGGCGTGGTCACCTGGATCTTCTCGGCGATCAAGTTCCAGGCCGACATGGGTCTGATGCTGACCTTCATGCTGCTGTGGAACATGTTCGGTGCCCTGTGGCTGCTGCCGGCCCTGGCCCGCTTCCTGATCAAGCCGGAGAAGCTGGCCGGCAAGCAGGGCGGTTCGCTGTTCGCCCACTGATCGGTATTGCGGTAAGTGAAAGGGCTCCCTCGGGAGCCCTTTTTCATTCCGTCTGTCTATTCTCGACTTGCTCGAACGATCAGGGAGGAGGGTGGTGTTAGCGAGGAGAGACGACATGCGCTTGCAGCAGAAGATAGTGCCGTGCCTGTGGTTCGGCGATCGGGCCGAGGAGGCCGCGGCCTTCTACACCGGCACCTTCCCCAATTCGCGTATCACCCGGGTGAGCCGTTATGGCGAGGCCGGCTTCGAGCTCCACGGCAAGACGCCGGGCGCGGCCATGACGGTGGCCTTCGAGCTGGATGGCCAGGCCTTCACCGCGCTCAATGGCGGGCCGCTATTGCGTTTCAACGAGGCCGTCTCTCTGCAGGTGATGTGCTGCGATCAGGCGGAGATCGACCACTACTGGGCGCGACTGGGCGAGGGCGGGGCGCCGGAGGCGCAGCGGTGCGGCTGGTTGAGGGATCGCTATGGCCTGTCCTGGCAGGTGGTGCCGGAAGTGCTGCTGGAGCTGTTGCAGGCGCCGGATGGCGCTGCGGTGCAGCGGGCGACCGAGGCCATGCTGCGGATGCGGAAGCTGGATATCGCCGGCTTGCAGCGGACCTTCGCCGGTGAATAGCGGGCATGAAAAAGCCGCCTCGCGGCGGCTTCCTCATTCGGGCTCGAATTACATGTTGGGGTAGTTCGGGCCGCCGGTGCCTTCCGGAGCCACCCAGGTGATGTTCTGGGCCGGGTCCTTGATGTCGCAGGTCTTGCAGTGCACGCAGTTCTGCGCGTTGATCTGGAACTTCTTCTCGCCGTCTTCCTGGGTCACCACCTCGTACACGCCGGCCGGGCAGTAACGCTGCGCCGGCTCGTCATACAGCGGCAGGTTCTTGGCAAGCGGAATGCTGGCGTCGGTGAGCTTCAGGTGACAGGGCTGCTCTTCCTCGTGGTTGGTGTTGGAGAGGAACACCGAGGAGAGCTTGTCGAAGCTCAGCTTGCCGTCCGGTTTCGGATAGTCGATGCGCTTCGACTCTGCGGCGGTCTTCAGGCAGGCATGGTCCGGCTTGGTGTCGTGCAGGGTGACCGGCATCTTGCCGCCGAAGACGTTCTGATCCAGCCAGTTGATGCCGCCACCGACGATGGCGCCGAACTTGTGGATGGCCGCACCGAAGTTGCGGCTGCGGAACAGCTCGTCGTACAGCCAGCTGGCCTTGAAGCCATCGACGTAGCCGTTGAGCAGGTCGCCGCCCTGGCCGTCGGCCAGCAGCACGTCGGCCACGGCCTCGGCGGCCAGCATGCCGGACTTCATGGCGGTGTGGCTGCCCTTGATCTTGGCGAAGTTCAGGGTGCCCAGATCGCAACCGATCAGGGCGCCGCCCGGGAACACCATCTTCGGCAGCGAGTTCAGGCCGCCCTTGCAGATGGCGCGCGCGCCATAGGCCACGCGCTTGCCGCCTTCCAGGTACTGGGCGATCACCGGGTGGTGCTTGTAGCGCTGGAATTCGTCGAAGGGCGACAGGAAGGGGTTGCCGTAGGACAGGTCGACGATCAGGCCGACCACCACCTGGTTGTTCTCCAGGTGGTAGAGGAAGGAGCCGCCGGTGTTCTCGGTACCGACGACGTCCAGCGGCCAGCCGGCGGTATGCACCACCAGGCCCTGCTGGTGCTTGGCCGGGTCGATGTCCCAGATTTCCTTGATACCGATGCCGTAGTGCTGGGCGTCGGCTTCGCTGTCCAGGTCGTACTTCTTGATCAGCTGCTTGCCGATATGGCCGCGGCAGCCTTCTGCGAACAGAGTGTACTTGGCGCGCAGCTCCATGCCGGGGGTATAGTAGCCTTCCTTCGGATTGCCCTCGCGATCCACGCCGAGGTCGCCGGTGACGATGCCGCGCACCACACCGTTTTCGTCGATCAGCGCTTCCTGGGCGGCGAAGCCCGGGTAGATCTCGACGCCCAGAGCTTCGGCCTGCTGGGCCAGCCAGCGGCACAGATTGCCCAGGGAGATGATGTAGTTGCCTTCGTTGTGCATGGTCTTGGGCACAAAGAAGTCGGGGATTCGGGTGGCCTTCTCGGCGTTGCGCAGCAGATAGATGTCGTCGCGCTTGACTTCGGTGTTCAGCGGGGCGCCCAGTTCCTTCCAGTTGGGGAACAGTTCGTTCAGGGCGCGCGGCTCGAAGACCGCACCGGAGAGGATGTGAGCGCCGACTTCGGAACCCTTCTCGACCACGCAGACGCTGATCTCTTTGCCGGCGTCGGCGGCCTTCTGCTTCAGTCGGCAGGCGGCGGACAGGCCGGAGGGGCCGGCGCCGACGATGACGACGTCGAATTCCATAAATTCGCGTTCCACAGAGAATCTCCTACTCAAGGCTTCTTCGGTGTTGTTGATCTGGCTAGGGCTAGGCTTTCTCTGGCCTGCGCGCTGGGCATTATATATATAGCCCCCGGGGCGTCCAATACAAACGTTTGTTTGAATTTTGTCAAAGCCGTGTAGGGCAAGGGCTGGCGCCGGATAAATGGGGATTATTCGAGTTGACCGAAAAAGGCGTTCCGGTCAAGATACGGGCGGTTTTGCGTTCGCCGTATGGGCTGACCGTCGGTTCCGGCCGACTAGCATCACCGGCCAGGCTCGCCTTGGCGACATTCTTATTCACCGGAGAGTAACGAGGAATCCATGAAGGTTCTTGTAGCTGTCAAACGAGTGGTCGACTACAACGTCAAGGTCCGCGTCAAAGCGGACAACTCCGGCGTCGACCTCGCCAACGTCAAGATGTCGATGAACCCCTTCTGCGAGATCGCCGTGGAAGAAGCCGTACGCCTGAAGGAAAAAGGCGTGGCGAGCGAGATCGTTGTCGTCACCATCGGCCCGAACGCCGCTCAGGAGCAGCTGCGCACCGCCCTGGCCCTGGGTGCCGACCGCGCCATCCTGGTCGAGACCAGCGAAGAGCTGAACTCCCTGGCCGTGGCCAAGCTGCTCAAGGCCGTGGTCGACAAGGAGCAGCCGCAGCTGGTCATCATGGGCAAGCAGGCCATCGACAGCGACAACAACCAGACCGGCCAGATGCTGGGCGCCCTGACCGGCTTCGCCCAGGGCACCTTCGCCTCCAAGGTCGAAGTGGCTGGCGACAAGGTCAACGTCACCCGTGAGATCGACGGCGGCCTGCAGACCGTTGCCCTGGCCCTGCCGGCGATCGTCACCACCGACCTGCGTCTGAACGAGCCGCGCTACGCTTCCCTGCCGAACATCATGAAGGCCAAGAAGAAGCCGCTGGACGTGGTCACCCCGGACGCCCTGGGCGTTTCCACCGCCTCCACCGTCAAGACCCTGAAGGTCGAAGCTCCGGCTGCCCGCCAAGCCGGCATCAAGGTCAAGTCCGTGGCCGAACTGGTCGAGAAACTGAAGAACGAGGCGAAGGTAATCTAAATGGCTATCCTGGTTATCGCTGAACACAGCAATTCCGCCCTGGCCGCTGCCACCCTGAACACCGTGACCGCCGCCGCCAAGATCGGTGGCGACATCCATGTGCTGGTCGCGGGTAGCGCCTGTGGCGCCGCCGCCGAAGCCGCCGCCAAGGTCGCCGGCGTGTCCAAGGTCCTGGTCGCCGACAACGCCGCCTTCGCTCACCAGCTGCCGGAAAACGTCGCTCCGCTGATCGCCGAGCTGGGCAAGGGTTACAGCCACGTGCTGGCTCCGGCCACCACCAACGGCAAGAACTACCTGCCGCGCGTCGCCGCCCTGCTGGACGTCGACCAGATCTCCGAGATCATCGCCGTCGAGAGCGCCGACACCTTCAAGCGCCCGATCTACGCCGGTAACGCCATCGCCACCGTGCAGTCCAGCGCTGCCGTGAAGGTGATCACCGTGCGTGCCACCGGTTTCGACGCCGCTGCCGCCGAAGGCGGTTCCGCTGCCGTCGAGGCCGTCGGCGCTGGCGCCGATGCCGGCAAGTCGTCCTTCGTCGGCGAAGAGCTGGCCAAGTCCGACCGTCCGGAATTGACCGCTGCCAAGATTGTCGTATCCGGCGGCCGTGGCATGGGCAACGGCGACAACTTCAAGCACCTGTACGCCCTGGCCGACAAGCTGGGCGCTGCCGTCGGTGCCTCGCGCGCCGCCGTCGATGCCGGCTTCGTGCCGAACGACATGCAGGTCGGCCAGACCGGCAAGATCGTCGCGCCGCAGCTGTACATCGCGGTCGGCATCAGCGGTGCCATCCAGCACCTGGCCGGCATGAAGGACTCCAAGGTCATCGTCGCCATCAACAAGGACGAAGAGGCGCCGATCTTCCAGGTCGCCGACTACGGCCTGGTGGCCGACCTGTTCGAGGCCGTTCCGGAGCTCGAGAAGCTGGTCTGATCCGCTTCCCGTCGCCACAAGAAACCCGCTCATCGAGCGGGTTTCTTGTTTTTACAGGCGGTCGAGAAAGGCCTGGTAGTGCTGCGCCGTCTCTTGCGGGCGTTCGATCATCGGCGCATGGCCGCAGTTCTTCATCACCACCACGCTCGGTTTCTTCAGCAGCGGCTGCATCACCTCGATGCTGGAGACGTCCAGCACTCTGTCGCTGTCTCCCCAGAGCAGCAGGGTGGGTGCCTGGATTCTCCCCAGTTCCGGCTCCAGAGGCACGTAGTTGCCGCGTAGCTGAGTGAAGATGCGTGCATAGTGCTCCTGGTTGGCCACCGCTTGCTCGGCGAAATGGCGCTTGAGCGAGGCCGGTAGCGTGGGCGGGGTGACGAAGACAAAGTTCAGCAGGGTATCGAACTCCTCCGCGTCGCGCGCCACCAGCGGGTTCGGCTCGCCACGTTCCAGGCGCTGGATCATCTCGCTCTTGCGCGGCGCGCTGACCCCGGCGTTGTCCAGCAGGGCCAGGCTGCGTATCTGTGCGGGATGGCGAGCGGCATAAAGGGCAGCGATATGTCCGCCCATGGAGTTGCCGATCAGGTGTGGGCGCTCCAGTTTCAGGGTCTGGGCGAAGGCATGTAGGCGCTCGGTCTGGCTGGCCACGTCGTAGTCGATATCCGGCTTGCTGCTGGCGCCGAAACCCGGCAGGTCCGGGACTATCACCCGATAGCGCTCGGTGAAGTGGCGCGCGAAGCGCAGCCAGTTGTCGCGGTTGGCGGCGAAGCCATGCACCATCAGCAGCGGCTCGCCGTCGGCGGGGCCGCCGGCGTAGTAGTGGATGGTCAGCCCCTCGACCTCTATCTGCTCGGGCGAGAGACCGGCCAGTTGGCGTTCGATGAACTGGAAGCTGGCGAGTAGTGCGGCAGGGGAGAGGTACAGCGTGGCGGCGGCTGCGGTCAGCAGTAGCACCAGCGCGGTCAGAGGCTTTTTCATGGCGATTCCTTATCGCTAATTATTATCGAGCGCGCCTGTTACGCTAGCATGAAGCGGCTCGCCCTCGTCGAAGAGGGCGAACCTGTCGCCATCTCCATCCGAGCGGTCAATCCGATGCGAAAAACGTCGCTGTTGAAGACTTTGTCCCTGCTGGCCCTGTTCCCACTCTGGGGCGAGGCGGCGGGCAAATGCGAGACGCTGGTGGCTACCGGCAATCCGCAGTCCGCCCCCTACCTGTGGCGTGATCCGCAGAGCCCCAAGCACCTGATCGGTGCCAATGCCGATCTGCTGATGCTGATCGGCGAGCAACTGGGGCTCAAGGTCGAGATGCTGTACATGGGCGATGGCAAGCAGGCCCTGGCCGAGGTGCATAGTGGCCGCGTCGATCTGCTGGCGGGGGCGACGCTCGACGTCGAGCGCCTGGAGAGCATGGACTACGTGCACCCGGCCTTCTTCACGCTGTCCACCCAGGTCTGGGTGGGCAAGGACCAGGGTTTCCCCTATGTCGGTTGGGAGGACCTGCGCGAGCGCAAGGGTGGCGTCATGCAGGGCGCGCGGCTCGCCCCGCAGTTCGTGGCCTTTGCGCGCGACAACCTGGTTCTGGAGAAGGAGACCGCTCGGCTCCAGGCGTTTCAGAAGCTGCTGCTCGGGCGTACCGATTACCTCCTGCATGAGCGCCACACCGGGCTGGCGCTGGCCGAGACCCAGGGCATGCTGAGCAGCCTGGAAATCCTCGAACCGCCCGTGTCCAGCGAGGGGCTGTATCTGGCGCTGTCGCACAATTCGGCGTGCAACGATCCCTGGCTGCGCGGACAGCTGGCGAAAAAAATGACAGAATTGTCCGCTTCCGGTGTGCCGGAGAGCCTGTTGCAGCGCAATCTGGAGCGCTGGAAGACGCAGCAGGCGGAAAGCGCCGACATCCCTTCGCAAGAGCAGGAATGATTCCCGTGAAGCTATCCCCCATCCTTGTCCTGGCCGCGCTGGCCCTGGCCGGCTGCGCCAACGATCCGGCCCCGACCGAGCAGATGCGCCTGACCACTCAGGCCGTCGAGCAGGCCCGCGCCGTGGGCGCCGATGCAGCGATCGAGGAAATGCATCTGGCCGAGAAGAAGCTGGCCCGTGCCGAGAAGAACATGGGCGAGGAGGACTACAAGCGTGCCCGCCAGCTCGCCGAGCAGGCCGAGCTGGACGCCCGACTGGCCGAGGCCAAGGTGCTCAACCAGAAGAGCCGCAAGCAGCTCGATGAAATGAACGCGCGGATCGTCCGCCTGCGCAAGCAACTGGGAGAGATGCCGTGATCGACCAACGCATTGTCGGCACTGCCGTGCTGCTGTCCCTGGCGCTGCTCGGCGGTTGCGCCAGCCAGCAGGGGCGCGAGGCGCTGAGCGCGGCCGAGGCGAGCTTCCTGGCCGTCAAGGACGATACCAATGTCTTGCGCAGCGCCCCCAAGGACCTGATCCGCTCCGGCGAGTCGCTGGCCCGCGCCGAGCGGCTGTCCAGCTACTGGGGCAGTGCCGACGACGTCGTGCATTACGCCTATCTCAGCCAGCGCTACAGCGAGATCGCTCGCCAGCACAGCGAGCTCAACCTCAACCAGGAGCGCCTGGTCAGGCTCGAGCTGGAGCGCGAGCGCCTGCAACTGGCACTGCGCGAGGCCAAGCTGCTCAGTGCCCAGCAGCAGGGGCTATGGGTCGAGGAGCAGGCGATCCAGCTGGCCGCCAGCGAGACCGACCGCGGGCTGATGATGACCCTCGGCGATGTGCTGTTCGACGCCGGTCGCAGCGAACTCAAGGCCTCGGCCAACCGGACCATCCTCAAGCTGGTGCAGTTCCTGCAGATCAACCCGCGGCGCAATGTGCGCATCGAGGGTTATACCGACAACCGTGGCAAGGCGGCGGAGAACCTCGAGCTGTCGCGGGCGCGGGCGCAGACGGTGGCGGACCTGCTGATCGACCTCGGCATCGATGCCAGGCGCATCGAAGTCAAGGCGTATGGCGAGGCCCACCCGCTGGCGGAGAACGCCTCGGCCAGGGGGCGCGCGCAGAACCGCCGGGTGGAGATCCTCATCTCCGACGAGCAGGGCAAGCTCGGCGCCCTTCGCTAGCAGAGCCCCAGGCCGACAGAGAACCCGGGCCCAGGTCCGGGTTTTTTATTAGACCAAAGTCTAATGAGGGCAGGGTCCGCGGCGATCTAATCTGTAACAGCTGAAACTGTACCGTAGGCATAGTGCAGGACTGTATCGCCAACTTCATCGTTCGCTTCGCTACTGTTACGGTCCAGTAGTGAAAGGAGTGTCCTCATGACCAGTTTGTTGCTCTACCAGCGCATCGCCCAGCAGCTGGCCGAGGACATCCGCCGCGGCGTCTACCAGCCGGGCGAGCGCGTGCCCTCGGTGCGCAAGATGAGCTCGCAGCTCAGCGTCAGCCACGCCACCGTGCTGCAGGCCTATGCCAATCTGGAGGACATGGGCCTGATCCGCGCCCGCCCGCAGTCCGGCTTCTACGTGCATCAGACCGCCGGCCTCACCGCGCCGACGCCGGACATCGCCCGTGTCGAGCGGCCCGCCCTGGTCACCCGCAGCAGCATCATCAGCCAGGTGCTCAACGACTCGCGCCAGGAGGGCGTGTTCCCCCTGGGCGCCGCCGTGCCGCACGTGGACTACCTGCCGGTGCGCTCGTTGCACCAGCAACTGGCCAAGGTCACCCGCTTCCAGAGCCCGCGTGCCTTCAGCTACATGTTCAGCCCGGGCTACGAGCCGCTGCGCCGCCAGGTGGCGATCCGCATGCGCGACGCCGGTGTGGTGGTGGACCCCTCGGAAGTGGTGGTCACCCACGGCTGCGTGGATGCCATCCACATGGCCCTGCGCGTGCTGACCCAGCCCGGCGACCTGATCGCCGCCGAGTCGCCGACCTACTACGGCCTGCTGCAGCTGGCCGAGGTGCTCGGCCTCAAGGTCATCGAGATCCCCAGCGACCCGACCACCGGCCTCAGTCTGGAGGCCCTGCAGCTGGCCGCCAACCAGTGGCCGATCAAGGCCCTGGTGCTCACCGCGCGGCTGAGCAACCCGCTGGGTGGCAGCATCCCCGAGGAGCGGCAGAAGCAGCTGCTGCGCCTGACCGCCGACCACGGCATCCAGGTGATCGAGGACGACATCTACGGCGAGCTGCTGTTCGAGCCGGGGCGCAGCAAGGCGCTCAAGGCGCACGACCGCGACGACCAGGTGGTGTATTGCTCGAGCTTCTCCAAGACCCTCTCGCCCGGCGTGCGCATCGGCTGGATCATCGCCGGCCGCTATCAGGACGAGGTGGAGCGGCTGCAGACCTTCAGTACCCACTCGGCCTGCAGCGTGACCCAGATGGGCGTGGCCGCCTACCTGGAGAACGGCGGCTACGACCGCCACCTGCGGCACATCCGTCAGGAATACCGCAAGAACATGACCGCCTACCAGTTGGCGGTGCAGCAGCACTTCCCGGAAGGCACGCAGATGACCCGACCCAACGGCGGCTTCATCCTCTGGGTCAGCCTGCCGGGCAAGGTCAGCGCCCAGGAGCTGCACGTGCGGGCCCTGCAGCAGGGCATCAGCATCGCCCCGGGGCTGATCTTCAGCAACACCGAGCAGTTCAACAACTGCCTGCGCCTGACCTGCGGCGTGCCCTGGAACCGCGAGGCCGAACGGGCGATGCAGACGCTCGGCGAGTTGGCCCGGCAGCTGTGTCAGGAAAATCAAGCCGGTTAACCCGGATCGCCATGGCGCTGCGTCTACTCAGGCGAATGGACTTTCACCCGAGGAGACCCCGCCATGTCCAGTATCGCTCCCCACCCCCTGCTCGCCGGCTTCGCCGCCACCCTGGCGCTGGCCCTGGCCGCCTGCAGCGCCTCCAATGATGAACCGGCCCGCCGTGCCGCCACGCCCGCGCCGAGCGAGTCCAAGGCCAAGCAGGAGGTGTTGCGCGAGGAGGTGGATGCCAGCGCGCCCTACATCGCCCAGCCATCGGCCGTGGCCGGTGCCCTGGAGGCACGCAAGGCCACGGCGCAGCGCGCGCCGGCGGCGCCGCTGGCCGACAGCGCCGGCTTCGGCTATCAGGACGTCTACCGCGAGCAGTACCAGAAGATCGATAGCAACTCGGTGCGGGCCGTGGCTCAGGAGCCGGTGTCGACCTTCAGCATCGACGTCGACACCGGCGCTTATGCCAACGTGCGCCGCTTCCTCAATGGCGGCAGCCTGCCGCCTAAGGACGCGGTGCGCCTGGAGGAGCTGGTCAACTACTTCCCCTATGCCTATCCCAAACCCGAGGGCGACGTGCCGTTCAGCGTCGCCACCGAGCTGGCGACCACCCCCTGGAACCCTGAGACCCGCCTGCTGCGGGTGGCGATCAAGGCCACTGAGCTGAGCGCCGCCGAGTTGCCGCCGGCCAACCTGGTGTTCCTGGTCGACGTGTCCGGCTCTATGGACCGCCGCGAGGGCCTGCCCATGGTCCAGGCCACCCTCAAGCTGCTGGTCGACCAGCTGCGCCCGCAGGATCGCGTGGCCCTGGTCACCTACGCCGGCACCTCCAGCCTGGTGCTGGAGTCCACCGCCGGCAGCGACAAGGCCACCATTCGTGCCGCCATCGAGCGGCTCACGGCCGGTGGCGCCACCGCCGGCGAGTCCGGCATCCAGCTGGCCTACCAGGAGGCGCAGAAGGGCCTGCTCAAGGACGGCATCAACCGCATCCTGCTGGCCACCGACGGCGACTTCAACGTCGGCATCAGCGACTTCGAGAGCCTCAAGCAACTGGCCACCGACAAGCGCAAGACAGGCGTGTCGCTGACCACCCTGGGCTTCGGCACCGACAACTACAACGAGCAGCTGATGGAGCAGCTGGCCGATGCCGGCGACGGCAACTACGCCTACATCGACAACCTGCGCGAGGCGCGCAAGGTGCTGGTCGACCAGCTCAGCTCGACCCTGGCGACGGTGGCCAAGGACGTGAAGATCCAGGTCGAGTTCAACCCGGCCGAGGTCAGCGAGTACCGCCTGCTGGGCTACGAGAACCGCACGCTGAAGCGTGAGGACTTTGCCAACGACAAGATCGACGCCGGCGAGATCGGCGCCGGGCACACGGTCACCGCGCTGTACGAGGTGGTGCCGGTGGGCGCCAAGGGCTGGCTGGAGCCGCTGCGCTACGCCCAGGCCGGCAAGGCCGAGGGCAGGCCCGGCGAGATCGCCTGGCTGCGCCTGCGCTACAAGGCGCCGCAGGGGGGCGCCAGCAAGTTGGTCGAGCGGCCGATCGGCAAGGGCGAGGCGACGCCTATCGCCCAGGCCAGCGAGGATCTGCGTTTCGCCGCCGCCGTGGCCGCCTTCGCCCAGCAACTGCGCGACGGTCAGTACACCGGCGACTTCTCCCTGGCCGACAGCGCCAGTCTGGCGCGTGGCGCCAGGGGCGATGATCCCTTTGGCCTGCGTGGCGAGTTCGTGCAGCTGGTCGAACTGGCGCAGAGCCTGCAAACTGGGCAAAACGTTCAAGTCAGGGCCGACTAATTGAACCTCCCACTGCAAGACGATGACGCCGCGCTGCTGCGGCGTTATCGCAACGGCGACGCGGCGGCCTTCGCCACGCTCTACGAGCGCCACCGCCTCGGTCTGTTCCGCTTCCTTCTCGGCCTGTGCGGCGACCACGCCCTGGCCGAGGAGGTGTTCCAGGACACCTGGATGAGCCTGATCCGCAGCGCCAGCGAGCAGCGCGAGGCGGTGCTGTTCAAGACCTGGCTGTACCAGATCGCGCGCAACCGCCTGATCGACCACTGGCGCAAGAGTGGGCGTCATCAGGGAAAGCTCGATGAGTACGACGAGGCGCGGCACGCCAGCGCCGACCCGGGGCCCGGCCCCGAGCAGCAGCTGCTGCTCAGTCGCGACCAGGAGCGCCTGCAGGCGGCGCTGGCCGACCTGCCCGAGGAGCAGCGCGAGGTGTTCCTGCTGCGCGCCCATGGCGACCTGGAACTGACGGAAATCGCCGAACTCACCCGTACCCCGGCGGAGACCGTGAAGAGCCGCCTGCGCTACGCGCTGAACAAGTTACGTCGGCTGCTGGCCGATCCGGCTTCGGCCGAGGAGGTATCCGCATGAGCCAACACGAGCAAGACCTGCAGCATGAACGCGAGCTGCTGGAGCATTTCCGCCAGCACAGCCGTGGTGAGCCTTCCGCCGCCGTGGATGCGCGCATCCTGGCCGCCGCCCGCGAGGCCGTGGAACAGCCCCAACCGCGCTGGTCGCAGCGCCTGCATGCCTGGTTGTTCGGTGCCGGCAGCCATACCCGCTGGTCGGTGGCCTTCGCCGGCCTGGCCACGCTCGGCATCGGCCTGAGCCTGACCTGGCGCACTCAGGAGCAGCTGCCCGCCCCCTACGATATGCCGGCACCCGTCGCGGTTCAGGCCCCAGCCCCGGCTCCGGCAGTGGCCGCCGAGGCGAGCCGGTCTTCCGGCGAGTTCGAACGGCGCAAGGCCGAGGCGGTACAGAAGAAGGCCAAGGCAGGTGAGTCCCAGGTCGAGGCCGATTCCTTTGCCGCCTCCCCACCGGCCGCCGCACGGCAGATGGCCCCTGCCGCGCCTGCCGCCACAGCGCCGGCGGAGAGCATGGCCGATGCCGCCGATATGGCCGAACCACCGCAGGCCCTGGCCGAGCAGCAGGTTTCCGGTGAGCTCATTCGAAGCGAGGAAGCCAAGGCGACGCAGGGCGCCAGCCGCCAGGCGCAGCGGCTCCAGGAGTCAGCGCCGCTGGAGGAGCGCCTGCGTGAGGTGCTGCGCCTACGCCGGGAAGGGCAGCAGGAGGAGGCGCAGCGGCTGCTGGCGCTGTTGCAGCAGGCTCACCCCCAGGAGAATCTGCAAGCCATCCTGCGGCGACTGGAGAGCGAGGCGGCCGCTTCGCCCTGACAGGCTCCCACTAAGCAGCGGTTGCCGCCCTAATGTGGGTTAACCGCTGCGTCTTGCCAGATTCCGGGGCAAGGGGGAGCATGATCAGAATTCCCTGCCAAGCCGAGAGCAATGACCGTTTTTCGTGTTCTAGCCATGGCACTCGCCACCACCCTGCTGGCGGCCTGTGACGAGCCAGCCAAGGCGCCGCCCCCCATGCCGAGCCCGCCCCAGACCGAGCCCGCGCCTGCTCCGGTCGGCCCCGGCAAATCTGCCGAACCCCATGCGACAGCCGATCCGGTCGTCGTGGAGCGTGCCGTACCCAAGGTGGACAAGGACAAGGTCGCTATCGCGCCCCCCAGGCGGCAGCAGGTCGCCGCCGAGATTGCCGAGGCGCCGCAGCTGCCGCCGGTGCAACTGGATCTGCGCTTGCCGAAGGAGACCGTGGAACGCCTGGCGTCGCACGAACCGCGGGAGGGCTTGCCCGAGCAAGCGCTGCTGCCGCCCCTGTTCCTGGAGAAACCGATCGAGCCCGGGCCCTTCCAGCTCAATGGCCGGCTGATCACCAACGATAGGGACGACGATTACTGGCAGTCGGTGGAGGGGGCCGAGTTGCAGATCGAGTTCCGCAACTAGTAGAAGGCGCCGGCCCAGGCGAAGGTGGCCGGCGCGAGGGGAACTGCGCTCAGTCGACGAACAGGTCGGTCATCAGCTTGCCGGCCGGGTCGAAGCGGTATTGCTCGAAATCGCTCTGGCCCTGCTCGCGGAGGATCTCCTCGTCGATCAGCAGGCGGCCGCTGATGCTGCGCTCGCGGCTGGCGAGGATGGCGCAGGCGGCGTCGGCCATGATCGCCGGCAGGCGCGCGGCCTTCATCACCGCAGGGCCGCCGGCCTCGAACTCGATGGCGGCGGTGGCGATCACCGTTTTCGGCCACAGCGAGTTGACGCTGATGCCGTACTTTCTGAATTCCTCGTGCATGCCCAGGGTCAGCATGCTCATGCCGTACTTGGTGGTGGTGTAGGGGCCGTAGCTGGCGAACCACTTGGGATCGAGGTTGAGCGGCGGCGACAGGCTGAGGATATGGCCGCGGCTCTGCTTCAGATAGGGTAGGGCGGCCTGGCTGCAGACCATCACCGCGCGGCTGTTGATCTGGAACATCAGGTCGAAGCGCTTGGGCTCCAGATGCTCGACGCCCTTGAGGCGGATGGCGCCGGCGTTGTTGATCAGCGCGTCGATGCCGCCGAAGTGCGCGGCGGCCTGGGCCATGGCGGCCTTCACCGCCTCCTCGTCGCGCACGTCCAGCTGCAGGGCCAGGGCCTTGCCGCCGGCTTCTTCGACTTCCGCCGCCACCGTATGGATGGTGCCCGGCAGCTTGGGGTGGGCCTCGGCGCTCTTCGCCGCGATGACGATATTGGCGCCCTGGGCGGCGGCCTTGAGGGCGATCTCGCGGCCGATGCCGCGGCTGGCGCCGGTGATGAACAGGGTCTGGTTGGCCAGTGTCATTAACTTTTCCTTATTGTTATCGGCTGGGGGCGGTGATGCTCAGCTTCCTGGCCCGGTCTGTAGCAGTCGCCGCAGTTCGCTGACCGGCAGGGGGCGACTCAGGTGGAAACCCTGGGCGTCGCAGCAGCCGTCGCGCCGCAGTAGCTCCTGCTGGGCCAGGTTTTCCACCCCCTCGGCGGTGACCCGCATCGACAGCGCGCGACCCAGACCGATGATGGCCTGGACTATGGCCTGCTTGTGCGGCGACTGCTCGAGATCGGCGATGAAGCTGCGGTCGATCTTCAGTGCGTCGAAGGGGTAGTTGCTCAGGTAGCTGAGGGAGGAGTAGCCGGTGCCGAAGTCGTCCATCGACAGGTGCAGGCCAAGGGCCTTGAGACCCTCGAGTATGGTCTGGGCATCGAGGGCGTCGTCGAGCATCACGCTCTCGGTGATCTCCAGCTCCAGGCGTTCGGCAGGCAGGCCGGTGGCGTCGAGCACGGCGGCGACCTCGGCCGCCAGGTCGCTGCGGCGGAACTGGCGCGGTGACAGGTTCACCGCCACCAGCAGGTGCGCGGGCCAGGCCATGGCTTCCTGGCAGGCGTGGCGCAGCACCCACTGGCCGAGTGGCGCGATCAGGCCGGTTTCCTCGGCCAGCGGGATGAACTGGTCGGGGCCGAGCAGGCCGCGCTGCGGGTGCTGCCAGCGCACCAGCGCCTCGGCCCCGACCAGGGCCAGGTCGTCGAGGCGGTAGCGCGGCTGGAAGTGCAGGCACAGCTGGTCGTCGCGCTCCAGCGCCAGGCGCAGATCCTGTTCCAGCTGGCGGCGCTCGAGGATCAGCTGGTTCATGTCCTGGGAATAGAAGCGCCAACCGCTGCGCCGGGCCGCCTTGGCCTGGTAGAGGGCGAGGTCGGCATAGCGCAGCAGGTCCTCGACTCGGGTGGCATCCTCGGGGGCGCTGCTGATGCCGATGCTGGCACCGATGAAGACCACTTGGCCGTTGACCTGGAAGGGCGCCTCGATGCTCTCGATCAGGCGCATGCAGATCTGCTCGATGGCCTGCTCCGAGTGGCTGCCGTTGAGCACCATGATGAACTCGTCGCCACCATGGCGGGCGACCAGGTCGCCTTCGCGAATGCAGGCATGCAGGCGCCGGGAAACCTCGTGCAGCACCCGGTCGCCGGCGGCATGGCCGAAGGCATCGTTGACCGGCTTGAAGCGGTTGAGGTCGATGCTGAGCATCACCAGCGGCTGTTCCAGCACAGGCGCCCGGTCGAGCTTGCCGGCGAGGAACTCGTGCAGGCGATGGCGGTTGGGCAGGCCGGTGAGGCTGTCGTGCTGCGACAGGTACTGGATGCGCGCCTGCGCCGTCACCTCCTCGGTGATGTCGCTGGCGCTGCCGCGATAGAGTCCCGCGCCGTGTTCGATGGGGCGTGCGGCGATGCGGCAGATGCGCGGGTGGCCATTGGCGGCCTGATAGCGGCAGTTCAGCGTGCCGCGGCAGTGCGTCAGCCAGGCGGGCAGCGCCTGGCCCTCGCCCTCCAGCAGGTTGTCCAGCGGGCGGCCCAGCCACTGTTCGGGGCGATGCCCGGTGACGGCCTCGAAACGCTCGGACAGATAGGTCAGGCGCCGCTCGGCGTCGGTCTCCCAGAACCAGTCGGAGGCGATCTCGGCGACGTCGCGAAAGCGCGCCTCGCTGGCCGCCAACTCGGCGCGGCTGTGCGCCAGGCGGGCATAGCCGGCGTCCATCAGGCGAGCGGCTCTGAGGGCATGGCGCAGCACCAGCCCGGTCAGCACGGCCAGGGTCAGGCCGACCAGGCCGATCAGCGGCAGCACCCACTGCAGCAGCCTGCGACCGGGCATCGGCGCATCCCAGGTGAGGTGCAGCGTCTGGCCGTCGACCTGGCCCAGCAACAGCGCCGGTGAACCTTCTTCCGTCTGGCGGTCGGCCAGGCGCAGGTTGGGCAGGGAGTAGTCACGCCCCAGGTCGGTCAGTTTCGCCGCGCCGAGTACATCGACGAACAGCAGCACCGAGGCGGGACCGGGGCGCACCGGCACCCGCGGGTCGTCGTCGTTGGTGAATTCGGCCGCGGCGACCAGGGCCGGCTGGCCCTCGACCTGCATCAGGCCCGTCACGCCTTCGTTCTCGGCCACCGCGTGATGGGCCTCGGCGATCAGTCCGTCGAGGTCTCCGCTGAGCCAGTCCCTGGCATCCAGCTCGCGTAGCTGGCCCTCGATCACGGCATAGCGGGTACGCCCGGCGGGATCGATCACCAGAATCCCGTCGTAGCCGAAGGTATCGAACAGGGTGGGGCCGAGGTTCTGACTCTCGTAGGCCCAGCCCGTGTCGACTCCGTCGTTCATATGCAGGTAGGCATCGCCCCAGAAGGCGTTGTCGATCAGGCTGCGCAGCAGGCTGTCGCGCCGCGCCTGCAGGGCCTTGTCGGCGAAGAACAGGGTCTGCGCCAACGCCTGCCGATCCTGGCTATGGGCCAGGTGGACCAGGACGATCACGCTGGCGAGCAGCGACAGCAGCAGCAGGGCGGAAATGGCTGGCAGGGTAAGGCGGGCGAACGTATGGCTCAGTCCTTGGGCGGGCTCGCGCTGGCTGGCTTTCGAGGGAGACGGCATGGACGATCCTGCTGACGGAGGCTCTTGGATAATCGCCGGCTTTGCGACAAATTGCCATATTCCCAGCGTCACGAAACCGCCGTCAGTCGCGATCAATCGGCCACCACCTCCACCAGCAACTGGCGGCTCTTCACCTGATCGCCCTGGCTGACCTGGACGCGGCGGACCACGCCGTCCATGCCGGCCTTCAGCGGGTGCTCCATTTTCATCGCCTCCAGCACCAGCAGCAGCTGGCCCTTGCCGACCTTCTGCCCCTCGCCGACCAGCACCTCGACTATGGCGCCATCCATCGGCGCCTTCACCGTACCGCAGGCCGCACCCTCGGCGCCGCTGGCCGGCTCGTGGGTGACGTCGAGCAGTTCCAGATTGCCGCCCTGGCCATACAGCCAGATTAGCTCGCCGTTCTGGTGATAGGCCAGGCGCCGGCGCACGCCATCCAGTTCCAGGGTGGCCCAGCGGCCGTCGCTGGCCAGCAGGCGCAGCTCGACGGACTGTTCGCCGACCCGCGCGCGCAGCTGCGGCTGGGCGCCGGCCTGCAGCACCTGCAGCTCCACCGCATGCTTGTGCTCGCCCTGCTTGAGCAGGAAGCACCAGGGCGCGCCGCCGCTGTTGCGCCAGCCGGACAGGCCCGACTGGTGCGCGCTGGCGGTCGCCGAGGCCTGGTAGAGCAGGGCGGCGGCAGTGGCTAGTTCGGCGGCGGCCGGCGCCTGCGGGCTCAGGCTCGGATCATCGGCGAAGTGCTCGCCGATAAAGGCGGTGGTGGCATTGCCGGCGGCGAACTCGGGGTGGGCCAGCAGGTTGGCGAGGAAGCGCTGGTTGCCGTTCACCCCCAGCAGCACGCAGTCCTCCACGGCGCGCACCAGCTTGCGCCGGGCCTCGTCGCGGGTGGCGCCATAGGCGATCACCTTGGCCAGCATGGGGTCGTAGAAGGGCGTCACCGCCTGGCCCTCGACCAGGCCGTGATCGATGCGCACGCCATCGCGCAGCGCCGGCTCCCAGCGCAGCACCTGGCCGGTCTGCGGCAGGAAGCCCGCGGCCGCGTCCTCGGCATACAGGCGCACCTCCATGGCATGGCCGGTGAGCCGAATTTCATCCTGCCTGAGCGGCAACGGCTGGCCCTCGGCCACACGAATCTGCCAGGCCACCAGGTCCTGCCCGGTGATCAGCTCGGTGACCGGGTGCTCGACCTGCAGGCGGGTGTTCATCTCCAGGAAGAAGAATTCGCCGCTGGCATCCAACAGGAACTCCACGGTACCGGCGCCGACATAGTTCACCCGCGCCGCCGCCTTTACCGCCGCCTCGCCCATGGCCTGACGCAGCTCGGCCGTCAGCACCGGGCAGGGCGCCTCCTCGACCACCTTCTGGTGGCGGCGCTGCACCGAGCAGTCGCGCTCGCCGAGATAGACGATGTTGCCGTGGCGGTCGCCGAACACCTGGATCTCCACGTGACGTGGCTGGATCACCGCGCGTTCCAGGATCAGTTCGCCGCAGCCGAAGGCGTTCTGCGCCTCGGAGCGGGCGGTGCGGATTTGCGCGGCCAGCTCGGATGCGTCATGGACCAGGCGCATGCCACGCCCGCCGCCGCCGGCGCTGGCCTTGATCATCAGCGGGTAGCCGATGCGCTGGGCCTCGCGGCTCAGGGTCGCATCGTCCTGCTCGGCGCCTTCGTAGCCGGGGATGCAGGGCACGCCGGCTTCCAGCATGGCGATCTTCGACAGACGCTTGCTGCCCATCAGGTGGATGGCTTCCACGCTCGGGCCGATAAAGACGATGCCGGCCGCCTCGCAGGCGCGGGCGAACTCGGCGTTCTCCGAGAGGAAGCCGTAGCCGGGGTGGATGGCGTCGGCGCCGGTCTTCTGCGCGGCTTTGATGATGTTGTCGATCACCAGGTAGGACTGGCCGACCTGCGCCGGGCCGATGCACACGGCTTCGTCGGCCAGCTGCACATGGCGCGCGCCAGCGTCGGCCTCGGAGTACACCGCCACGCTGCGGTAGCCGAGGTCTTGGGCGGTGCGCATCACCCGGCAGGCGATCTCGCCACGGTTGGCGATCAGGATCTTGTTGAAGGCGGGCATGGTTCTCTGGCTCCTGAACTCTGTTTCCCTCTCCCTTTGGGAGAGGGGCCAGGGGGGAGGGTGTTTCAAGCTGCTCCGAGCGGCCTGCGGTTCCCTCACCCCAACCCTCTCCCGGAGGGAGAGGGGGATGGTCTCATTGCGCCCAGCTGGGCTTGCGCTTCTGCACGAAGGCCAGGGTGCCTTCGATGCCTTCTGCCCCCGTCACCGCCTCGGCGAACTGGCCGGCGGCGTGGTCGAGCAGGTTGCCGAGGTTCTCCGTCTCGCTGGCCAGCAGCAGCGCCTTGGTCGCCGCATTGGCGCCGGGGGCGCACTGGCGCACCTGGCGCAGGCATTCGGCCAGGCGCTCGACCAGGGCCAGGTCGTCGGCCTCGCTGAAATGCACCAGGCCCAGGCGCAGCGCCTCGGCGCCGTCGAAGCGGGCGGCGGTCAGGGCCAGGCGGCGGGCCTGGGTCAGGCCGATGCGCCTCACCACGAAGGGCGCGATCTGCGCCGGCAGAATCCCCAGGCTGGTTTCCGGCAGGCCGAACTTGGCCTGGCTGTGGGCGATGGCGATATCGGAGACGCAGGCCAGGCCGAAACCGCCGCCGAGCACCGCGCCTTCCAGCACGGCGATCAGCACCTGTGGCGCGGCCTGGGCCTCCTCCAGCAGGCTGCCGAAAGCGCGGTTCAGCTCGCGGTAGGCGTCGCCACCTTTGGCTCTGGCCTCGGCCATGTCCTTGATGTCGCCGCCGGCGCAGAAGTGGCCGTCGGCGCCGCGCAGCACCAGGGCGCGCACATTCGTGTCGCCACATACCTCGCGCAGCACCGCGCGCAGTTCCTCGACCATGGCCAGGCCCATGGCGTTGCGGCTGTCCGGACGGTTGAGGGTGATGTAGAGCACGCCTTCGGCCTGTTCCAGCAGCAGGGTTTGGCAGTTCGGCAGTTCGCTCATGCCGGGTTCCTCGTTGTGCGTAGGATGGGCGAGGGCGCGCGGCGCCGATACCCATAGGTGTGGAGTGATGGGTATCGCTTCGCTCAACCCATCCTACGGAGCTCGCAGGCGGCGTTATCCACCCCGGGGTCAGCCTTTCTTTTTCCCAGGCAGAATGCCCATCAGCTTGCAGATGATGCCCAGCATGATCTCGTCGGCGCCGCCGCCGATGCTGACCAGACGCACATCGCGGTAAGCCCTGGAAACCCGGTTGTCCCACATGAAGCCCATGCCGCCCCAGTACTGCAGGCAGGCGTCGGTGACCTCGCGGCCCAGGCGCCCGGCCTTGAGCTTGGCCATGGAGGCCAGCTTGGTCACGTCCTTGCCGGCCACGTACAGCTCGGTGGCCCGGTAGACCAGCGCGCGCAGGGCCTCGACCTCGCTCTGCAGCTCGGCCATGCGGAAGTGGATGACCTGGTTGTCGATCAAGGGCGCGCCGAAGGTCTTGCGCTCCTTGCAGTACTCGATGGTGCTGTCGATGCAGTGCTCCAGGCCCTTGATCATGTTGGCCGCGCCGAACATGCGTTCCTCCTGGAACTGCAGCATCTGCATCATGAAGCCCGAGCCTTCTGCCCCGATGCGGTTGCGCTGCGGCACACGCACGTTGTCGAAGAACACCTGGGCGGTCTCCGAGCTGCGCATGCCGAGCTTGTCCAGGTGCGGGCTGAGGCTGATGCCCGGGCTGTTCATCGGCACGACGATCAGCGACTTGTTGACGTGGGGCTTGTCGTCCGAGGTGTTGGCCAGCAGGCAGATGAAGTCGGCACTCGGCGCGTTGGTGATCCACATCTTGCTGCCGTTGATGATGTAGTCGTCGCCGTCCTTGCGCGCCGTGGTCTTCAGACCGGCCACGTCGGAGCCGGCACCGACTTCGGAGACGCCGATGCAGCCGACCATCTCGCCGGCGATGGCCGGACGCAGGAACTCCTCGCGCAGCTCGTCGGAGCCGAAGCGAGCCAGGGCCGGGGTGCACATGTCGGTCTGCACGCCGATGGCCATGGGGATGCCGCCGCAGTGGATGGTGCCGAACTCCTCGGCGGCGACCACCGAGTAGCTGTAGTCCAGGCCCATGCCGCCGAACTTCTCCGGCTTGGAGATGCCCAGCAGGCCGAGATCGCCGGCCTTCTTGAAGATCTCGTGCATGGGGAACTTGCCGGCCTTCTCCCATTCGTCGACGTGCGGGTTGATCTCGTGCTCGACGAAGTTGCGCACGGTGCGGCGCAGTTCTTCGTGTTCCTGGGTGAAGATCATTTTTCTTGTTCTCCTCGTTCTATCCCCCTCTCCCCTTGGGAGAGGGCTGGGGTGAGGGTGGCGGGCGCTGGTCCCTCACCCTGATCCTCGGCTTCGGCTTCCTGCGTCGCCCTACCTCCTGCATCCATGCAGTCGTCTCCCAAGGGGAGAGGGGACTTATAAGCGGGCGACGCCGAAGGTGTTGGTCTTGAGCGGGCGCATCTGCGCCTCGGCGCAGATGTCGAGCAGCAGGCCGAGCAGGGCGCGGGTGTCGCGCGGGTCGATCAGACCGTCGTCCCACAGGCTGGCGGTGCCGTACAGCGCGGTGGACTGGCCGTCGAGCTTCTGCGCGGTGGCCATCTCCAGCATGTCGAGCATTTTCGGGTCGGGCTCCTTGCCTTCCTTGAGGTGTTTTTCCTCGGTGACGATGCGCAGCACCTTGCCGGCCTGGGCGCCGCCCATCACCGCGGTGCGGCTGTTGGGCCAGGCGAAGATAAAGCGCGGGTCCAGCCCACGACCGCACATGGCGTAATTGCCTGCGCCGTAGGAGCCGCCGACCACCAGGGTCAGCTTGGGCACCGTGGCGTTGGCCACCGCCTGGATCATCTTCGCGCCGTGCTTGATCACGCCCTGCTGTTCGGACTCGGTGCCGACCATAAAGCCGGTGGTGTTGTGCAGGAACAGGATGGGCGTGTTGCTCTGCTCGCACAGCTGGATAAATTGCGCGGCCTTGGCCGCACCGCGCGGAGTGATCGGGCCGTTGTTGCCGATCAGGCCGCAGGGCTGGCCCTCGATCCGCAGGTGGCCGCAGACGGTCTGGCTGTCGAACTCGTTCTTGAAGTCGAGAAACTCCGAGCCGTCGGCGATGCGGGCGATGATCTCGCGCACATCGTAGGGCTTCTTGGCATCGGCCGGCACCACGCCGAGCAGCTCCTCGGCCGGATACAGCGGCGCCTTGTAGGCGCGCTGCGGGCGCAGCGGCAGCTGGGCGTTCCACGGCAGCATGGCGAGAATCTCGCGGGCCAGGCGCACGCCATCGGCGTCGTTCTCGGCCAGGTACTCGGCGGTGCCGGCGACCTGGGCATGCATCTCGGCGCCGCCCAGTTCCTCGTCGGTGGCGATCTCGCCGGTGGCGGCTTTCAGCAGCGGCGGGCCGGCGAGGAACATCTTGGCCTTGCCGCGCACCACCACCACGTAGTCGGACAGGCCCGGCTGGTAGGCGCCGCCGGCGGTGCTGGAGCCATGCACCACGGTGATCTGCGGGATGCCGGCGGCGGACAGCCGCGCCTGGTTGGCGAAGGCGCGTGCGCCCTCGACGAAGATCTCGGCGGCGTAGCTCAGGTTGGCGCCGCCGCTCTCGGCCAGGGTGACGATGGGTAGCCTGTTCTCCAGAGCCACCTGCTGCAGGCGCAGCGACTTGCGCAGGCCTGTGGGCGAGATGGTGCCGCCCTTGATCGCGCTGTTGTTGGCGATCACCAGGCAGCGCACCCCCGCCACATGGCCGATGCCGGCGATAAGTCCGCCGCCTGCCTGGGTGCCGTCCTTGTCGTCGTGCAGCTTGTAGCCGGCCAGGGAGCAGAGTTCGAGAAACGGTGCGCCTGGGTCGAGCAGCAGGTTGAGGCGCTCGCGCGGCAGCAGCTGACCGCGCTTGTCGAACTTGGCCTTGGCATCAAACGCCTTGTCGAGGACTTTCTGCTCCACCTCGCGGAAGCTGGCGATGGCGCCCAGCATGGCCTCGCGGTTCTGCGCGAAGCTGTCGCCATGGACATCGAGTTCGGATTGGATCACCGGCATCGTGTTATTCCTCTTGATCCTTCAGCACATCGGGCAGATAGGCCCGGTGGAAGCCGTTGTAGGCCTGGCTCTGCCCCGACTTGGCCTTGAACAGCGGGAAGGCGCGGCTGCCCTGGCTGGCGGCGCCGTCGATGCGGATGCAGTTGCCGCTGATAAAGGCCGCGCCCGGCGACAGCAGGAAGACGATGGCCGCCGAGACTTCCGACTCGCTGCCGATGCGCTTGAGCGGTACATGCTCGCGCAGGGTGGGGATCACCGCCTTGAAGGCGCCCTCGTAGGTGTCCATGCCGCTGGAGGCGATCCAGCCGGGTGCCACGGCGTTGACCCGCACCCCGGCATGACCCCACTCGACGGCGGCGGTCTTGGTGAAGTTCTCCATGCCGGCCCTTGCCGCTCCCGAATGGCCCATGCCGGGCATGCCGCCCCACATGTCGGCGAGCATGTTGACTATGCTGCCGCCGGTCTTGCTCATGCTCTGGTTGAACACCTCGCGGGCCACCAGAAAACCGCCGACCAGATTGGTTCTGACTACGGTCTCGAAGCCCTTCTGGTTGATCGAGGCGAGCGGGGCGGGGTACTGGCCGCCGGCGTTGTTGACCAGATGGTGGATGGCGCCGCGCTCGGCGATCACCGCCGCGACCATGGCCTTGACCGCCTCCTCGTCGCGGATATCGCAGACCCGGTAGCCGACGCTGCCGCCGTCCTCGATGATCTCTCCGGCGGTCTTCTCCAACTTATCTGCCTTGCGCCCGACCAGCACCACATGGGCGCCGAGGGCCGCCAGTTCATGGGCCACGCAGCGGCCGATGCCGCTGCCGCCACCGGTGACCAGGATGCACTGGCCGGCGAACAGGCCGGGTTTGAAGACTGAGTCGTATGCCATTGTTGTTCCTGTCGTAGGCTGGGTTAGGCCTTGGCCGTAACCCAGCGTGTTGGCTGTGCTGGGTTACGCCTGCGGCTAACCCAGCCTACGTTTCATAGCTGCTCGGCGATTTCCCGTGGCACCGGCACCGGGAATTCCAGCAGCTGCTGGGCGAAGGCCTTGCCCTGCGGATCGATACGCAGGCTGGCCACGCCGCCGCCGCCCAGGGCGTTCTCCAGCAGGAAGTTGAGGCTGTGGCTGCCCGGCAGGTACCAGCGGCTGACCTTGCCGCTCTGCGCGTCCAGGCTGTGGCCCATCCAGCCGGCCACGGCCTCGGTCGTCAGCGCGGCGGCGATCCAGGCCAGGTACTCGGGCTTTCTCGCCATCACGCCGATATTGCTGTGGTTGCCCTTGTCGCCGGATCGGGCCACGGCCAGCTTGATCAGCGGCACGCTGGCCTCGGCGCTGCCGACAGGAGCGGGCAGGGTGGCCTCGGCGGCGATCCGCACCGGGTCGAACGCTTCGGTCTGCGGCAGGGCGACCGGGCGACGCTGGCCGTCGATCTCCACGGCCAGCGCGCAGGCGCTCTTGTCCACCAGGAAGCTGAACAGGCGGATCACCGGATATACCGTGGGACGGCCGCCGATCATGCCGGTCAGGCCCGGCGCCATGCCGGTGGCGGCCTGGGCGATCTCGCGGGAGAACAGCACCAGTGCCTCCTTCTTCGCGTGGCTCACGGCGAGCTTGATCACCACTTCGCGGCTGTCCTGCCTGCGCGCGTGCGGGCCATAGGTGGCCTCGGCCCCCAGTAACTCTATGGACACCTCCCGGTAAGGCCCCCAGCCGCGCTCGACGAGCATCTCCTCGGTCTTGCCGATGATCGCCTGGCTGACCCGCTCGGCCTTGGCCACCGCGTCGATACCGGCGATCAGGCAGCTGGCGGTGCAGCGGAAGCCGTCCGGGTGGGTGGCGCTGACCTTGTATTGCTCGGTCGGTGGCAGGCCGTGCGCGCCCTTCAACTCGACGCGGTTATCGCCGACCTGGGTCAGCCGTACCTGGGTGAAATCGCACACCACATCCGGCAGCAGGTAGGCACGCGGATCGCCGATCTCGTAGAGCATCTGCTCGCCCACCGACAGCACGCTGACCAGGCCGCCGCTACCTTCGGGCTTGGTCACCACGAAGCTGGCGTCATCGCGCACTTCGATGACCGGGAAGCCGATATGTTCGTAGTCCGGCACCTCGCGCCAGTCGGTGAAGTTGCCGCCGGTGCACTGCGCGCCGCATTCGATGATATGGCCGGCCAGGGCGGCCTGGGCCAACTTGTCGTGATCGTTCCAGCTCCAGCCGAATTCATGCACCAGCGCCGCGCTGACCACGGCGCTGTCGACCACGCGGCCGGTGATGACGATATCGGCGCCGGCCTCCAACGCCGCGACTATGCCCGGCGCGCCGAGGTAGGCGTTGACCGACACGCACATCGGCGGCAGGGCGGCGCCGCTGAACATCTCCAGGGTGCCGGCCTTGGCCAGCTCGCCGAGCTTGGGCTGCAGGTTGTCGCCGTGCAGCACGGCGATCTTCAGCGGCACGCCGGCCCTGTCGCAGGCGGCGGCCAGGGCGGCGGCGCAGGCACTCGGATTGACCCCGCCGGCATTGCTGATCACGCGGATCTTCTTCGTCGCGATCTCGCCGAGCAACGGCGCCAGCACCTCGACGAAGTCGCTGGCATAGCCCTCGTCCGGCTTCTTCATGCGCACGCCGGCCATGATCGACAGGGTGATCTCGGCCAGGTAGTCGAACACCAGGTAGTCCAGTTCGGCGCCGCGCACCAACTGGGCGGCGGCGGTGGAGGTGTCGCCCCAGAAGGCGGAGGCGCAACCGATGCGCAGGGTCTTGCTCATGCTCGGAGAATCCATGCGGTGCCAGATGAGTCGAAGGCTACCAAGCAAGCGCTTGGTTGAAAAGTGTCGAGAGCAAATTTTCCCGAGCGCTTGCTTGGTATCTTCGCAGCCCCTAAATTCGCCAGCTTGCGTACAATTCTGCGCAGACCAGCGCCGAGTGGGGGAACGATGAGCCTAGACGAACAGAAAGCCCGAGAAGTGATGCAGCAGCTGGTCGCCAATGGCGAGCTGACCGACCCGGACAGCCCCCGTGGCAAGCTGCTGCAGACCGCCGCCCACCTGTTCCGCAGCAAGGGCTACGAGCGCACCACGGTGCGCGACCTGGCTGGTGCCGTGGGCATCCAGTCCGGCAGCATCTTCCACCACTTCAAGAGCAAGGACGAGATCCTCAAGGCGGTGATGGAGGAGACCATCCTCTACAACACCGCGCTGATGCGTGCCGCCCTGGAGGGGGCAGAGGGTCCGCGCGAGCGGGTGCTGGCGCTGATCCGTTGCGAGCTGCAGTCGATCATGGGCGGCACCGGCGAGGCCATGGGCGTGCTGGTCTACGAGTGGCGCTCGCTGTCCGAGGAGAGTCAGGCCTATATTCTCAGCCTGCGCGACCGCTATGAGCAGATCTGGCTCGATGTGCTCGGTGAGGCTCGTACCGCCGGCCAGTTCAAGGCCGACCCCTTCGTCCTGCGGCGCTTTCTCACCGGCGCGCTGAGCTGGACCACCACCTGGTTCCGCCCCGACGGCAAGATGAGCCTGGATCAGTTGGCCGAGCAGGCACTTGGCCTGGTGTTCAAGAACGCTTGAGAAATTAGGCTAATCTGCTTGCAGAGTTGGCCCATGGCTGCGCGGCTACAGGGAGGAGCCGAGCACTGCTCCGTCTTCCTGCCGAGGTAACCGCTTTGCCGACGTTCTTTCGCCTGCTGCTGATCGCCATGCTGTTCTGCGTGCCTGTGGCCAAGGCGGAGCAGCTGGTGCGAGTGGGCGCCTACCATTTCCCTCCCTATATAGTGAAGCCGGAGAGCAGCAAGCCCAAAGGGCTGCTGCCCGAGCTGCTGGGCACGCTCAACGAGGCACAGCAGCACTATCGCTTCAAGCTGGTGCCGACCTCGGTGACGCGTCGATATCGCGATTTCACCGAGGGGCGCTATGACCTGATCTTCTTCGAGTCGCCCGACTGGGGCTGGCAGGGCATCGAACTGGACATGCTCGATCTGCGCATTTCCGATGCCGAGGTGTATGTCGCCCGTGCCGTTCCCGGGCGCGACCAGAGCTATTTCGCCAGTTTGCGAAACAAGCGGATGGCTCTGTACAACGGCTATCACTATGGTTTCGCCGGCTTCAACGCCGACCAGAACTTTCTCAGCAACAACTTCAACGCGGTGCTGACCTACTCGCACGACAGCAATCTGCTGATGCTGCTGCACGATCGTGCCGACATCAGCGTGGTGACCCGTTCCTACCTGCGCCTGTACCAGAGAGAGCATCCACAGTTGGGCGCCCAGTTGCTGGTCTCCACCCGCACCGACCAGGTCTATCGTCATCACGCCTTGCTGCGCCCAGGCGCAGTCATAGACAGCGATGGGCTCGAGCGCTTGCTGCAGGAGCTGAAGGGCAGTGGCAGGCTCGGCGAGCTGCTGACGCGTTACTACTTGCTGGATGCCTCCCAGGTGCAGGCCGAGCCGGCCGACCCCATGCCTCGCTGACCGGGTTCTTGTCATTTACGCAAATCAGACCCTGGGCTAGTCTCAGCGGAGACCGGACAGTCTGAGAGGTTGTAATGGGGTGCAATCGACAGGGATTGCTGGGGGGCGTGCTGCTACTGGCGGCATTGTTCAGCTCGAATGTCGCTACGGCCAGGGACGTGTTGATCGCGGCCGTACATTTCCCTCCCTACGTGATCAAGCCCGAGAACAATCCGCACAACGGGTTGCTCGGCGAGTTGGTGGACGCGCTCAACCGGGTGCAGGATCAACATCACTTCAGCCTGCGCGCCACCTCGCTCAACCGCCGTTTCGATGACTTCCGTCAGGGGCGCCTGCATGTCGCCATCTTCGAGAATCCCGACTGGGATTGGCAGGGCATCTCCGGCACGCGCATCGACCTGGGGCTGGAGGACGCCGAGATTTTCATCGCCCGCGCCGAGCCGGGGCGCGACCAGAGCTATTTCGACAGGCTGATGGGCAAACGCATGGCGTTGTTCAACGGTTATCACTACGGTTTCGCCGGGTTCAACAACGATCCGAAGTGGTTGGAGCAGAACTACAACGCGGTACTGACCTACTCCCACGAGAGCAATCTCAAGCTGGTGCTGCGCGGCCGTGCCGATGTCGCCCCGACCACGCGCTCCTGGCTGGGCGCGCGCCTACGCGAGCAGCCGCAGCTGCGCGAGCAGCTGCTGGTCTCGGACTGGGAGGACCAGCGCTATCGGCACTACGCCATTCTTCATCCGCAGGCGCCGATCAGCGCCGAGGACTTTCGCCAGGTGCTGCAGCTATTGCGCGCCAATGGCGAGCTGGAGCGCATCTTCGCGCCCTATGGGATAGATGTCAGGACGCACGTAGCGGGTAGCTCAGCAGCAGGAAATGCAGAGTATTGACGGCGCCGTGCAGCGCTACGGCCGGCCATAGCCGGGCGCCGAGGTGGAAGACCAGTCCGTAGCCCAGGCCGGCGCAGCCCGCCACCAAGGCGAAGGCCGGGCTGAAGGGCGCATGCGCGGCGCCGAACAGCAGGGCGGTCAGGCCGATGCCGGCGACGGCGCCCAGGCGTGCCGTCAGGGCTGACTGCAGCCAGGCGCGAAACAGCAGTTCTTCGGCCAGCACCGCCACGCTCAGGTTCACCACCAGCCACAGCCACCAGCCTTGCGGCCATTTCGGTTGCCAGTCGACCACGCCCAGTGCCAGCGCCGGCGGCGGGACCAGCAGCAGGGTGGCCGCCGCCACGGGCCAGGCTGCCCAAGCCTTGCGCTGTGCGACTGGTGGTCGGCCCAGCCACCAGGCCAGCAGGGTCAGGCCGAGCAGCAGTTTGTCCCAGGACAGGCGCAGGCCATAGGGTGGCGCGTCGGGGCTCAGCAGCCGAGGCGACCACAGGGCCAGCGGCTGGAAGCCGGGCAGCAGATGGGCCGCCAGGGCGATGCCGCCAGCCAGGCCGCCACACCACCAGAGCCAGAACGGCAGCCGCCGCTCGGCCAGCAGCACCCAGCCCATGTAGAGCACGCAGAACGCCGCGGCCGGTGGAGCGATGAAGCCGAGTGCCAGGCCCAGGGCGAGCGTCAGGCTCGGCGGCAGCAGGCGCAGATGCAGTGGCGGCATTCAGCGGTCTTCGGCGTCCTTGGCGTCCATCTCGGCGTTACGCTGGCGGATCCGGGTCAGTTGCTCCTCGCTCAACGGCAGCTTGCGTGCGCTGTCGCGCAGCAGCAGCAGGCTGCCGAGGATGGAGCCGAGGGCGAGAATGATGATCAGCCAGGCGTACCAGGGCATGGCGTGCTCCTCGAAGAAGGTATGCCCACCTTAGCGCGCGGCCTGGGCGCCGGGCAAATATTGCACTTGGCCGTTCGAGGGCTCTGTTTCGCGTGATGGCTGTCACATGCTGGCAATCTGCGGCTGCTTGAATGCCGGCCATTCGAAGGTCGGGGGTAGTTCCATGGAAGTCGTTCCCGCACTCGGTCGCCTGTTGCGGCCGGTGTCCGCACTGACGGTGCAGATCAGCATCAGTGATGTCGCCGATCGCCTGCTGATGCCCGAGCACAAGAGCTTCCTGTCCTTGCCGGTGGTGGCGGAGGACGGCCGCCCCCTGGGCCTGGTCAGTCGCTCGACCCTGCAGGACATCTTCATGCAGCGCTTCGGCCGCGATCTCTGGGGGCGCAAGCCGGTCGGCGAGGTGATGAATCCGGCGCCGCTGGTGGTCAGTCTCGATACCAGCCTGGAGGAGGCCGCGCGGCAGATCACCGCGCAGTTGCAGTCGCCGATCCGCGACGACTTCATCCTGGTCGACGAGGCGGGCCTGTATCAGGGGCTGGGCACCGTGCTCGATCTGCTCAAGGCCATGGAGCACCGGGTGGCCCAGCGCAACCGGGTGCTGCGCAAGGCCCTGGTCGACCTCAAGGAGTCCCAGGCGCAACTGGTGCAGTCGGAGAAAATGGCCTCCCTGGGACAGATGGTGGCGGGCGTGGCCCACGAGCTGAACACGCCGCTGGGCTACGTGAAGAACAACCTGCAGCTGTTGCAGGACCTCACCGGACCGCTGCTGGATCTGGCCGCGGCCCAGGCGCGGCTGGGCGACTGCCTGGCCGATCCGGGCTGTGCCGAGGTCGATCTGGCCCGCGCCCTCGACGAGGCTGCCCGGGCCCGCGAACAGGCGGCGCCCGAGCTGCTGGCGGAGGATCTCGCGCAGCTGTTCGCCGACACCCAGTACGGCCTGCAGCAGATCGGCGAGCTGGCGGTCGGGCTCAAGGACTTCGCCCGCCTCGACCGCGCCATGAGTGAGGAGGTCGACCTCAACGACTGCATCCGCAGCGCCCTGTTGATCGCCCGCAACAGCATCAAGGACAAGGCCGAGGTGCAGCAGCGGCTCGGCGAGCTGCCGCGCATCGCCTGCGCGCCCTCGCAGATCAACCAGGTGCTGCTCAACCTGCTGACCAACGCCGCCCAGGCCATGGACGGCTACGGCCGCATCCAGGTGAAGAGCTGGAGCGAGGCAGGCTGGGTGTTCGTCTCGGTGCAGGACAACGGTCGCGGCATGTCGCCGCAGGTGCTCGAGCGCATCTTCGACCCCTTCTTCACCACCAAGCCGGTCGGGCAGGGCACCGGGCTCGGCCTGTCGATCAGTTACAAGATCGTCCAGGACCACGGCGGCAGCATCCGCGTGGTCTCCGAGCCGGGGCGCGGCACGCGTTTCCTGCTCAGCCTGCCGTGCAACCAGACCGCCAACCTGAAACGGAGCGCATGAACATGAGTCAGCCGATCCGCGTGCTGTTCGTCGACGACGAGGAGCGCATCCTGCGCAGCCTGGCCCTGCAGTTCCGCCGCGACTACGAGGTGCTGGTGGAGAGCGACCCGCTGCGTGCGTTGGAGCGCCTGCGCGGCGAGACGGTGCAGGTGATCGTCAGCGACCAGCGCATGCCGCAGATGAGCGGTGCCGAGCTGCTGGCCCGGGCCCGTGAGCTGCAGCCCGCGGCCCTGCGCATCCTGCTGACCGGTTACTCCGACCAGCAGGCGGCGATGGATGCGCTCAACGAGGGCGGCATCTTTCGCTATCTGGCCAAGCCCTGGGACCCGCGGGAAATGGCCGAGACCCTGCGCCAGGCCGCGCGCCTGGCGGTGCAGGGTGCGGCTCCGGCCGCCGCGCCCGCCCCGGCGGAAGTGTCGCTCAACCTGCTGTTGCTGGACCAGGCGCCGGAGACCCTGGCGTGCGTCGGCGCCTTCTGCAGCGCCGGCGGCCATCGCCTGCTGCGTGCCGACAGCCTGGACGAGGCCCTGCGCTGGCTCAACGAGGAGCCCATCGACCTGCTGGTCAGCGACCTGTGCCTGGCGGGGGCGGACACCGCGCCGCTGCTCAAGAGCCTGGCCCAGGCCCACCCTCGGCTGCTCAGCCTGGTGGTCACGCCCTTCTGCGATACCCAGGCCCTGCTCAAGCTGATCAACGAGGCGCAGATTTTCCGTTACCTGCCCAAGCCGATCCGCAAGGGCCTGTTCGACAAGGGCCTGCGCGCCGCCGCCGAACAGGCCCTGATCTACCGGCAGCAGCCGCAGCGGGCGGTCGCCCGCCTGGCCGAGGCACCCCGCGAGGCGCCGGAGCGCGAGCGCGTGGGCAGCCTGCTGGGCATGCTCGGCAGGCTGCGCGAGCGGCTCAGCGCCTGAGTCGAAGGCGGGCGTACGCCCCATGGAGGCTCAGCAGCACGGAAGCGCGTGGGGGGGCTTCTCTCGCAGGCCCAGTCAAACAGCAGAGGGGAATCGGCATGGATATCGGCATGCGTGAGGCCGCGGGCCGCGGCTGGATCGTCACCCTGGGGCACTGCACCGTGCCCTTTCCTTCGCAGGAGGCGGCCGATCAGTTCGTCGCCCGCCTCAGGCAGCGCCTGGCCGCGCCTCACCAGCTACCGCGACGTGACCAGGAAACCATGGGGCAGGCGCAGGATTAGCGGGCGGGCGCGCGGCTTGCTCGAATCGGGCTCAGGCCTTGGCGCCGATCTTGGCGATCACCTTGAGCTCGCCCGGCAGCAGGCTCTGCACCGAGGCGCGTGCCTGGATGCGCAGGTAATGGGCCGCCAGCGCCGGCCAGCGCTGCGCGTCCAGCGTTTCGCCGCCGTGCTCCATGTTCTGCAACTGGCTGTAGATCGCCAGGTCGGCCTGGCTCAGCTGTTCGCCGAGGAAGAACTCGCCCGCGCCCAGGGTCCGCTCCAGATAGTCGAAGTGCGTGGGCAGCTTCTCGTGCAGCGCCCTCTGCACCGCATTCTCGTCGCAGGGCTGGCCGAGCATGGGCTTGAGCAGACGATTGCGGAACACGCCGAAGGTGCACAGCGGCGCCAGTTCGTAGTCGCCGTACTTTTCCAGCCAGCGCACCTTGGCCGCCTGGCTGGCATCGCCGCCGAACAGGGGCGTGCGCTCGGGGTAGCGTTCCTCCAGGTACTGGCAGATCACGCTGGAATCGGCCAGGGTCAGGTCGCCGTCGCGCAAGGCCGGGATGCGGCCCAGGGGGTTGAGCTCGCGGTACCAGTCCGGCTGGCCGTAGGGCGTGACGATTTCCAGCTGGTAATCCAGGCCCTTTTCCAGCAGGCACAGGCGCAGTTTGCGCACGAAGGGGGACAGCGGGGCGCCGTAGACGATCAGGTTCATGGGGGCTCAGTCGTAGATGTTCTTCTTCTTCCACTCGTCTTCTTCGAGGGACTTGAGGCCTTCTGTCAGCTCGCTGGGCTCATCGGCGGCGGCGGGCTGGGCCTTCGCCAGCACCACGGCGTTGGCGCGGGCCAGTAACTGCTCCAGTTGTTTCAGCTGGCTCTGGTAGCTTTCGGGATCGGGCTGCTTGCGGATGTATTGCACGCCGCGTTCGTAGGCCAGGCGGGCCTGGCCCGGCTGGTCCTGCTGCATGGACTGTTGGCCCAGGTTGATGAAGAACTCGAAGTGCAGCTGTACCAGCATGCGGCGCAGCTCGGCCAGCCAGCGCTTAGCCTCGGCTGCCGGCAGCAGGCCGCTCTGGGCCGCGCGGGTGATCAGGCCGTGCAGGTTCTCCAGCAGGTGGCGAACGTCCTTGGCCTTGGCCTCGGTCATGATCTGCTGCGGTGGGTTGCCGACCGGAATGGCGTCGCCCTTGGCGACCAGCTCGCGCAGCTCGGCAAGACGCTGGCTCAGATTGGCGTTCTTCTTGTCCAGCTGCAGCAGGCGTTCGCCATAGTGCTGTTCGAAGCGGCTGAGCAGCAGCTTGAGCGCCGGGCTGATCAGTTGTCCGGGCATGCCATCGGAGACGTCGCGGCTGCGCCGCATACGGTCGTTCAGCTCGGCCTTGAGGCGTGCCTTCTCCAGCCGGCTGTTCTCCACCATGTGGTTGATGTAGCCGATGGCGAACAGCACCACGATGCCGGCGACTATCAGGGCGGTGATGACGAGTGGGGACACCGTTGAATCTCCCGTGCGCTTCTTTTTTCCCCGAGTGTAGTGCCTTAGCCGTTGCGCTCATAGCGCTGTATCAAATTCAGGCTCGAAGTCATTGATTTGAAAAAAGTTTTGCTTGAGGGTTGACGCTCCTGGAAAGGCTCCATAGAATGCGCGCCACTTTCGACGAGTTGGTGAAGGCCGAGTCGCCGGAAGCCGGAAAGCTGTTGTAAGCTCCGGGCCACGTCCCCTTCGTCTAGTGGCCTAGGACACCGCCCTTTCACGGCGGTAACAGGGGTTCGAGTCCCCTAGGGGACGCCATGCGGGAATAGCTCAGTTGGTAGAGCACGACCTTGCCAAGGTCGGGGTCGCGAGTTCGAGTCTCGTTTCCCGCTCCAGATTCTCGGAATTTCACTTCGGTGGGGTTTCGGATAAAAGTCCAGAAGGCAGTCATGCAGTCTGGCAATTCGGGAAGCTGTTATAAGCTCCTGGCCACGTCCCCTTCGTCTAGTGGCCTAGGACACCGCCCTTTCACGGCGGTAACAGGGGTTCGAGTCCCCTAGGGGACGCCATGCGGGAATAGCTCAGTTGGTAGAGCACGACCTTGCCAAGGTCGGGGTCGCGAGTTCGAGTCTCGTTTCCCGCTCCAAATTCACGAAACGCCACCCAACCGGGTGGCGTTTTCGTTTGTGCCGTAGCCTACAAAGCCCCGCTTGCGCCTGATGCTGTTCACTTAGCGGCATCACGGCCACGGCCGGACTTTTCTTGGTTCAGGTCTGCGGCTGTTGTTCGCCCTCTCCCCTTGGGAGGGGGCCGGGGTGAGGGCCTCGCCGAAACACCCTCACCCCCAGCCCCTCTCCCGGCGGGAGAGGGGAGCGCTTAGGGCACCTTTTACTAGAGCAACATCCAAGCTACGGCATTGCGCAGTGTGCCCTCAGGCAGACACAAGCCAGAAAACGCCGCGACTCTGTAAAGAGGTCGCGGCGTTTTCTTAAGTGAACAGCATTACCGTTTGAGCGGGGCTTTGCGTTTCAGTGCTTGGCGCTGTCGTCGGGCAGGGCCAGCAACTGCTTTTCGCGGTTCCAGTCGAACGGATCGCCGTTCTGTTCGGCCTCGAAGCGGCGCTCGTCGAGGCGCTGATAGAGGTCGATCTCCTCGTCGGGCATGAAGTGCAGGCAGTCGCCGCCGAAGAACCACAGCAGGTCGCGCGGCACCAGGTGGGCGATCTGCGGGTAGCGGTGGAACACCTGGCTGATGATGTCCTGGCCCTGGTACTGGCTGCTCTCCGGATCGACAGGCAGTTGCGCCAGCAGTTCGTCGAAGCGTTCGAGGAACAGCGCGTGGCTGTCGTCCTCCACCTGTTCGGCCTCGCCCAGGGCGACCAGGATGCCGCGCAGGTGGGTGAGCAGGGCGAGATGGTGGTCGAGATGGGCGCTGGCCATGGTGGGAGTCCTGTAAAGCGAAACGGGCGCGGAGTATAAGGCGCCGCGCCCGTCCTGCGCTAACGCACCTTGCCACGACTCAGTTTGAGGTCCTCCTGGGCGAAGTCGTCGACATCTATCACCCGCCGTCGCGCGGCCTCCACTTGGCGTAGCTGCTCGGCTTCCTCGGCGCCGAGCAGCCCTTCGCGCAGCGCCGCCTCTATATCCGACTCGCCGGGGCGGGGTTGCAGGCCATCCTTGACGGCCTGCTGCAGCTTGTTGCGGCTCGCCGCGCTGGCGTCGAGCAGCTCCACGGCCTGCTGCAGGGCGCCAATCGGATCATCGCCCGCCTGTGGCCGGTAGCAGCCATCGAGCAGGCTCTCCAGGGCCTGATCGCCACGCGGGCGGCCGAGGATGGCGGCGACCTCGGCGTCCAGCGCGTCGCTCGGCCCACGATGACGGCGGCCGAGGGGGAAGACCAGCACCCGCAGCAGGCAGCCCAGCCAGTGGCTGGGGAAGTTGGCCAGCAGCTGTTCCAGGGCGCGCTCGGCCGCCGCCAGGTTGTCTTCCAGGGCCCAGCGCATGAGCGGTTGCAGCGCCTCGGGATGGCCCAGGTCGTGGTAGCGCTTGAGCGCCGCGCTGGCCAGGTAGAGGTGGCTGAGCACATCGCCCAGGCGCGCGGACAGGCGCTCGCGGCGCTTCAGCTCGCCGCCGAGCAGCATCATGCTGCAGTCGGCGAGCAGGGCGAAGGCGGCGGCCAGGCGGTTGAGGGCGCGGAAATAGGGGCGGCTGAGCGCGTCGCCGGGGGCGTCGCCGAAGCGGCTCAGGGTCAGGCCGTGGAGCAGGGCGCCGGCGGCGTTGCCGACGGCGAAGCCGAGATGGCGCAGCAGCAGGGCGTCGAACTCGCGCAGGGCCTGTTCCTGGTCCTCGCAGCCGGCCAGGGCCATTTCATCGAGGACGAAGGGATGGCAGCGAATCGCGCCCTGGCCGAAGATCATCAGGTTGCGCGAGAGGATGTTGGCGCCCTCGACGGTGATCGACACCGGCGCGCCAAGCCAGGCGCGGCCCAGGTAGTTGTTCGGTCCCATGATGATGGCCTTGCCGCCGTGCACGTCCATGGCGTGGGTGACGCACTCACGGCCACGCTCGGTCAGGTGGTACTTGAGGATGGCCGACAGCACCGAGGGCTTCTCGCCGAGGTCCACCGCGCCGGCGGTGAGGGTGCGCGCGGCGTCCATCATCCAGGCATTGCCGGCGATGCGCGCCAGGGCCTCCTGGATGCCTTCGAAGGCCGCCAGCGGCACGCCGAACTGCTCGCGCACCCGGCAGTACTGGCCGCTGACCAGTCCGGAGAGCTTGGCCGCGCCGGTACCACCTGCCGGCAGGGAGATGGAGCGGCCGACCGACAGGCAGTTCATCAGCATCATCCAGCCCTTGCCCAGGTAGTCCGGCCCGCCGATCAGGTGGTCGAGCGGGACGAACACGTCCTTGCCGGCGTTGGGGCCGTTCATGAAGGCGGCGCCCAGCGGAAGGTGGCGGCGGCCGATCTCCACCCCAGGGGTGTCGGTGGGGATCAGCGCCAGGCTGATGCCCAGATCTTCCCGCTCGCCCAGCAGGTGGTCGGGGTCGTAGGCCTTGAAGGCCAGGCCGAGCAGGGTGGCGACCGGCCCCAGGGTGATGTAGCGCTTCTCCCAGGTCAGGCGCAGGCCGAGCACTTCCTCGCCGTGCCACTGGCCCTTGCAGACGATGCCGGTGTCGGGCATGGCGCCGGCATCGGAGCCGGCCAGCGGGCCGGTCAGGGCGAAGCAGGGGATCTCCTCGCCGCGCGCCAGGCGCGGCAGGTAGTGCTGGCGCTGCTCGTCGGTGCCGTAGTGCAGCAGCAGTTCGGCCGGGCCCAGGGAGTTGGGCACCATCACGGTGGAAGCGAGGTCGCCGGAGCGGGTGGACAGCTTCATCACCACCTGGGAATGGGCATAGGCGGAGAAGCCCTTGCCGCCATATTCCTTGGGAATGATCAGGCCGAAGAAGCCGTGACTCTTGATGTGCTGCCAGGCCTTGTCCGGCAGGTCGAGCTGCTGGCCGATCTGCCAGTCGCTGACCATGGCGCAGAGTTCCTCCACCGGGCCATCGAGAAAGGCCTGTTCTTCCTCGCTGAGGTGCGGTGTCGGGTAGGACAGCAGCAGTTTCCAGTCCGGGCGACCGCTGAACAGTTCGCCGTCCCACCACACGCTGCCGGCATCGATGGCTTCGCGCTCGGTGTCCGACATCGGCGGCAGCACCTTGCGGAACCAGGCGAACAGCGGTCCGCTGATCAGCCTGCGGCGCAGCTCGGGCAGGGCCACTGGCGTGGCCACGGCGAGCCACAGCAGCCAGAGCAGGCCATGCAGCCAGCTCGGCGCGTGGCCGAACAGGTTGAACAGCAGCAGGTAGGCGGCAACCAGGCCCAGAGCGGGCAGGATGGCGACGCGGTTGTAGGCGAGTCCGGCGACGGCCAGCAGCAGAAGCAGCAACCAGATGACGAGCATGCACAGTCCTCCATGGGGCCGTCCCTGGCGAGAGGGGCGGATTGCTTGGCCGGATCGTCATGCCCGAGGCGCTGGTCGCCCGGTTAGACTGGCGAAAATCCCAGGGAAGCTCTCCATGCACGCCAATCTGCGACCCGGTCGGTTCATCGATAGCGACCACCCCAGGGTAGTCGAGTTCACCGAACGGTGGCGCGGCACCAGCCGCGATCCGCGCGAGCAGGCCGTCAGCCTGTATCGGGCGGTACGCGATGAAATCCGCTACAACCCCTATGCGTTCAGCCCCGATCTACAGACGCTCAAGGCCAGCCACGCCCTGGCGGCGGGCGAGTCCTACTGTGTGCCCAAGGCCCTGCTGCTGGCGGCCTGCGCGCGGCATTGCGGGATACCGGCACGCATCGGCCTGGCCGATGTGCGCAACCACCTGTCCACCCCGCGCCTGATTGAGCTGCTGCGCAGCGAGGTGTTCGCCATGCACGGCTACACCGAGCTGTTCCTGGGCGGCAAATGGGTCAAGGCCACGCCGGCCTTCAACTTGGCCCTGTGCGAGCTGTTCCGCGTGGCGCCGCTGGAGTTCGACGGGCGCAGCGATAGCGTGTTCCACCCCTTCAATGCCGAGGGTGAGCGTTATATGGAGTACCTGGTCGATCACGGCCAGTTCGACGACCTGCCGGTGGAGCTGTTCTTCGCCCATCTCCAGCACTGCTACCCGCACCTGTTCGCGCTGGATTCGGCCTTTCTGAGCGGCGACCTGCAGGCCGAAGTGGCGAACATGAAGGCCGTCGATAGCTGATATCAGTCGTGCGGGGTTTATCCGCCGGCGCGCAGCGGGCAGGCTAGCCTGACACGAGGTTGCATTTGCCTGCCCGCGACCTTATTTAAGCCATTCCCTTGCCGAAGTAAGCGCACACCATGACCTCCGCTCTGTCCATCCGGCAGCTCACCAAGACCTACGCCAACGGCTTCCAGGCCCTCAAGGGCATCGACCTGGAGGTGGAAGAGGGCGACTTCTTCGCCCTGCTCGGCCCCAACGGCGCCGGCAAGTCCACTACCATCGGCATCCTCTCCACCCTGGTGAACAAGAGTGGCGGCAGCGTCGAAGTGTTCGGCCGCGATCTCGATCGCGACCCCTCCGGGCTCAAACGCTGCCTGGGCGTGGTGCCGCAGGAGTTCAACTTCAACCAGTTCGAGAAGTGCTTCGACATCCTCACCACCCAGGCCGGCTACTACGGCATCCCGCTCAAGCTGGCCAAGGAGCGCGCCGAACAGTACCTGACCCAGCTGGGTCTGTGGGACAAGCGCAACAATGCCTCGCGCGAACTGTCCGGCGGCATGAAGCGGCGCCTGATGATCGCCCGCGCGCTGATCCACCGGCCGCGCCTGCTGATCCTCGACGAGCCGACCGCCGGCGTCGACATCGAGCTGCGCCGCTCGATGTGGAGCTTCCTCACCGAGCTCAACCAGCAGGGCATCACCATCATCCTCACCACTCACTATCTGGAGGAGGCCGAGCAGCTCTGCCGGCATATCGGCATCATCGACCACGGGCGCATCGTCGAGCGTTCCAGCATGAAGGACCTGCTGAAGAAGCTGCATGTGGAGACCTTCCTGCTCGACCTCAAGGAGTCGACCCTGGTCATGCCGCAGCTCGCCGGCTATCCGGCGCGGCTGGTCGACGACCACACCCTGGAAGTGCAGGTGGAGAAGAGCCAGGGCATCAACGACCTGTTCCGCCAGCTGGCGACGCAGAAGATCGAGGTGCTGAGCCTGCGCAACAAGAGCAATCGCCTGGAGGAGCTGTTCGTCTCCCTGGTCGAGAAGAACCTGGAAAAGGTGGCCAAATGAGCCCGGAACTCGCTTCCAACTGGGTCGCCCTGCAGACCATAGTGCGTCGCGAAGTGCGGCGTTTCATGCGTATCTGGGCGCAGACCCTGCTGCCGCCGGCCATCACCATGGCCCTGTATTTCGTCATCTTCGGTCGCCTGATCGGCAGCCAGGTCGGCGGGGTGGGCGACTACTCCTACATGGAGTTCATCGTGCCCGGGCTGATCATGATGTCGGTGATCACCAACTCCTACAGCAACGTGGTGTCGAGCTTCTTTTCCAGCAAGTTCCAGCGCAACGTCGAGGAGCTGTTGGTGTCGCCGGTGTCGCCGCACACCATCCTGATCGGCTACACCATAGGCGGCGCCCTGCGCGGCCTGGCGGTGGCCTTCATCGTCACCCTGCTGTCGCTGTTCTTCACCCAGCTGCAGGTGCATCACCTGGGCGTGACCGTGCTGGTGATTCTGCTCACCGCCATCACCTTCTCGCTGGGCGGCTTCATCAACGCGGTCTACGCGCGCAACTTCGACGATATCTCGATCATCCCGACCTTCGTGCTGACGCCGCTGACCTACCTGGGCGGGGTGTTCTACTCGATCAGCCTGCTGCCTCAGTTCTGGCAGCACGTGTCGCTGGCCAACCCCATACTGCACATGGTCAACGCCTTCAGGTACGGCATCCTCGGCGTGTCCGACATCAATATCGGCATCGCCATCGGCATGATGCTGCTGGCCAGCTCGGTGCTCTATATCGTCTGCATCCGCCTGCTCGAGAGCGGCCGCGGCATGCGTCAGTAAAGGCTGCGGCAATCGGCGCGGGCGCCTGCGAGCGAGCATGGCGGGGTGACCTGAGGCGATCGCGCCGCTGGTCATGCCGGCTTGCCAGGTCGGCCTCAGCGGCTATGCCTGTAACTCAGGCATCGCTCGCAGGGAGGCACTGTCATGCAGCCGTATCTATCGATCCTGTTCATCGTCCTGTCGCTCTCCGCATGTACCCTGGATCGCTCGGGGCTGGCCGGCATGCCCGGTGGCGAGTTGAGCGCGACCCCGGCCCTGGCCTGTCCCGGTGATACTGTTGTTATCGCCTGGGACACCGAGCGGCCGCCGCACCCGAGCTTCTGCCGCTTCGCCAATGGCAACCTGCCCGAGTTGCAGCGCTGCAGCTCGGGCAGAGACTGCCCGATCGGCGGCAGCATCTGCCTGGACGGCTACTGCAACCTCTGTTCGGCCATAGCCGACGAGCAGGAGCGGCGCAGCGAGTGTGCTGCGCCCAGCCATCTCGGCTGCCAGCCCGACCTTAACGCGCGCATTCGTGTCACGCCCGAGCCGATGCCGCCCCTGGCGGCCGCCGAAGACATCGCCCAGCACCGTGGCGAGCGCACGTTCGTGGTGCGGGAGACCAGCGACATCGCCTTCCGCAGCGAGGTGGCGGACCCGGAGGGCAATCGCGCCGGCCACCCGGACTGGCTGGGGCGCATCGATCTGAATGCGCGGGTCGAGGTGGTCGATCCCGATCTGCTGCGCACGGCCGCCAACGCCTACGAGTGCCGTGGCCGTGCCAGTTGGCCCGGCGCGCTGCTGGAGGAGCTGTTCCCGGGGGCGTCGTCGCGCCTGCGCCTGCTCAGTGTGCATAACCCCAGTCGCTTCGCCGTGGACGGTTCTATCGACGGCAACCCGTTGCACCTGGAACCCGGCGCCACGTTGGAGCTGAGCCTGGTGCCGGAGGGGCCGATCCAGGCCCAGCCCGCCGCCGAGTTCCTGCGTACTCTACCGCCGGTGCAGTGCACGCCCACGTTCAGCAGCGGCAGTTATCCCGGCGCGCCGCTGCTGCTCAGGGTCGGCTGCGTGGCGCCCTGAACCGGCCAGGCTGCCGTGGCTTGTGCGGAGGGGCATGGGCTGCCGCTGGCAAGAGGGCGCAGGGCATGGAGTACAATGCCCGTCGTTTCCCGCTCTCCAGGCCGTCTTCATGCAGCATCCCGCCGAACACTCGCCGCTGGGCAAGTCCAGCGAATACGTCTCCCAGTACGCCCCCGAGCTGCTGTTCCCCATTTCGCGCACCACCAAGTGGGCCGAGCTGGGGCTGACGGCCGGCACCTTGCCCTACCGGGGCGTGGACTACTGGAACTGCTACGAGCTGTCCTGGCTGACTCCGAGCGGCAAGCCGGTGGTGGCCATCGGCGAGTTCGCCATCCCCGCCGACTCGCCGAACATCATCGAGTCCAAGTCGTTCAAGCTCTACCTCAACTCGCTGAACCAGACGGCCTATGCCAGCCCGGCCGAGGTCGAGGCGGTGTTGGCGCGCGACCTGTCCGCTGCCGCCGGTGCGCCGGTGACGGTGCGCGTGCGTGGCCTGGACGAGGTGGCTGCCGAGGGCGTGGCGACGCTGCCGGGGCGCTGCATCGACGATCTGCAGATCGAGGTCGGCGACTATGCCCATCCGCGTCCGGAGCTGCTGCGCTGTGGCGGCGAGGTGGTGGAGGAGGTGCTCTACAGCCACCTGCTGAAATCCAACTGCCCGGTCACCGGCCAGCCGGACTGGGGCACTCTGGTGGTCGACTACCGCGGCCCGCGCCTGGATGCGGCCGGCCTGCTGGCCTATGTGGTGAGCTTCCGCCAGCATCAGGACTTCCACGAGCAGTGCGTGGAGCGGGTGTTCCTCGACCTGCAACGCCTGCTGCAGCCTGAGCGGCTGACCGTCTATGCGCGCTATGTGCGCCGCGGCGGGCTGGACATCAACCCCTACCGCAGCACCGAGGCCATCGCCCCGGACAACCGCCGGCTGGTGCGCCAGTAACGCAAAAGCCCGCGAAAGCGTAATGCTGTTCACCTAGCGGCATCACGGCCACGACCGGACTTTTCTTGGTTCAGGTCTGCGGCTGTCGTTCTCCCTCTCCCCCTGGGAGAGGGCCGGGGTGAGGGTCAAGCAACGAGTAGGCGATAGTCCCTCACCCCCAGCCCCTCTCCCGGCGGGAGAGGGGAGCACTTAGGTACACCTTTTGCCGGGAGAGCATCCAGGCGAGGGCATTGCGCAGTGTGCCCTCGGGCAGACACAAGCCAGAAAAACGCCATGGCTCTGTAAAGAAATCGCGACGTTTTCTTAAGTGAACAGCATTACACGAAAGCGGGCTTTCTCTGCTCTGGATGCCTCATATGCCCATATTGGCCAGGCTCTGCAGGATGTTGCGCAGGGTGCCGGTGAGGGTCGGGTGCTGGCTCTCGAAGCGCTCGACGGCCAGGTTGACTCCGTCCACCAGGGTCGCATCGGGGTCGCCGGCCAGCTCCTTGGCCAGCTTCAGGTCGATCTGCTGCATCAGTTCGAGCAGGGCGGCGCGGTCTTCCGTGTCGAGCGGTGCGTCCTTGGCGAGCTCCTCGCTCAGACGCTGGAGGTGTTGCTGCAGGCGTGCCGGCATGGTCGTCTCCTTCTCGGTTACCTCAGAGTGGCCCCCTGTTGGCGAGCAGGGTTCGGCTTCGTCGGTAGTAGAAGGTTAATCCAGCGCGGCGCTGCTTGCCCGGCTCGGCGCAACATTTAGCGGCTCAGGGCTTCTCGCCCTTGCCGCGTCGCGTCGCCAGATCCAGCAGGCAGGCGGGCAGTTCGCCGGGATGGTCGATCACCGAGTGGGCGCCGAGACGGTACAGCTCCAGGGTGGCCTGGGCGCGCAGCTTCTCGCGCTCGCCGGCGGCAAGTGCCTGCCAGTCGCCCAGGGCCAGCCCGCACAGCGGGCCGCAGGTGGCCAGGCCGATGCACCAGAGCCCGGCGTTGAGCCCGGCCTGCAGCAGGCGTGGCTCGCTGGCGATCAGTACGCAGCCGTCCAGCTGCTCGACCCGCAAGCCGCTCAGGCAGTGCCAGATGGAGTCGGGCGCGGGCCAGGGGCGGCTGCCGTTCAGCGTCTGCCCCGGGGTGCCGTTCGGCAGGGGGCTGGCCAGGCGCCGGGCCACGCTGTCCGGCAGGTCGTCCAGCCAGGCGAAGGACAGCTGTTGTTGGCGCAGGTCGGCCAGCAGCTCCTCCACGCCGGGGAGTGGCTCGGCGCATTCGTCGGCGCTGGCCTGCAGGGCGCCGAGCATGGGCTCCAGCCGCTGCGGGCGTTGGTTGAGGCCGCTGTGTTGCAGGGCGATGGCCAGGGTGCGGGCGCCGTGGTCGACCAGGCAGCCGCTCAGGCCGAATAGCAGGGCGGTGAATTGGCGCTCAGGCATGACAGGCTCGCTTCCCTAGGTGTGCGGGCAGGGTAGCGAGCCCGTGTGACGATGAAGTTACGCGGCGCTCATCTCGCGGCGCCCACGATCCGTCAGTGGCGCCCGCCCTCGTCATGATGGCTGTGATTTGCCTCGCGCCAGTCCGCTATGCTGCTGTCATGGAGAGCCGTGATGTTTATACTGCGCGACTTCAGATTCCTGAGCGGCTGCGGGCCGCACACTACCGATGCGATGGGGAGACTGCAAATGCGTATGATCGGCACGAGCTGGATGGCTCGACTGGCCCGTCTGTGTGCCTTGACCAGCGTGGCACTGCTGCCGCTGGCCGCCAGTGCGAACGAGGAGGACCCCTGGGAGTCCTTCAACCGTCCGGTGTTCCGCTTCAACGATACCCTCGACACCTATGCCCTCAAGCCCGTGGCCAAGGGTTACCAGGCGGTGACTCCGCAGTTTCTCGAGGATGGCGTGCACAATGTGTTCAACAACCTCGGCGATGTCGGCAACCTGGCCAACGACCTGCTGCAGGGCAAGCTGCACGACGCCGGCGTCGATACCGGGCGTCTGATTTTCAACAGCACCATCGGCCTGCTGGGCTTCTTCGACGTGGCCAGCCACATGGGGCTGCAGCGCAACGACGAGGACTTCGGCCAGACCCTGGGCGCCTGGGGCGTCGATAGCGGCCCGTATCTGGTCATCCCGTTCCTCGGCCCGAGCACGGTGCGCGATGCCGGTGCCAAGATCCCGGACAGCTTCCTCGAGCCCTACCCCTATATCGACCATGTGCCCACCCGCAACGTCACCCGTGCGGTGGATGTGGTCGACACCCGCGCCAGCCTGCTGTCGGCGGAGAAGATGATTACCGGCGACAAGTACATCTTCATCCGCAACGCCTACCTGCAGAACCGCGAGTTCAAGGTCAAGGACGGCGAAGTGGTGGACGACTTCTGACGTCGTGCCCTGCGCAGCAAGAAGAAAGGCGGCCTAGGCCGCCTTTCTCGTGTTCAGCTCATCGACAATATCGCCAGGCCGATGGAGGTTCTGCCGTCATCCAGCGGCGTGACCCGCACCACTTCGGCCTGGGCCTCGAGCCCCTTGAGCTCGCTATGGTCGGATGGGATATGCACCTTCACCCGCTCGCCCATGGCGACCTGGCAGTCGGCTTCCAGCTGCATGCCGGTGCTGGACAGGTCCAGGCACTGGGCGGCGATTTCCCGGCCGGCATGGTGGAGGGTAACCGGGGCTTCCAGCCGCATGCGGATGAAGTCACGTTTCTCGCTGTAGGCACGATCGTTCTGGCTCATGGACCCTGTCCTCTTGTTTTTCGGGCACTCCCCGAGGGTCTTATACCCCTCGCGGATTTCGGGTGTAAAGGCGCCGGGCGACAATCGGCAGCGGCTTGAATCGCCCGGAAGATGGGAGTACCGTCTGCGCCTTGAATCGTCCGAGCACCGAGGTTTCCCCGGTTCCGGATGGCCAATCCAATCTCTTTCCGGCGTCGTTTGCCTGGATCGCCCATGCCCAATCCCAGCGCCAAGCTGCTGATTATCGACGATGACGAGGTGGTGCGCGCCAGCCTGGCCGCCTATCTGGAAGACAGCGGTTTCCTGGTCCTGCAGGCCGGTAACGGACTACAGGGGCTCGAAGTGTTCGAGCGCGAGCAACCCGATGTGGTCATCTGCGACCTGCGCATGCCGCAGGTCGACGGGCTGGAGCTGATTCGCCGGATCAATGCCCTCGGAAGCGAGGTGCCGGTCATCGTGGTGTCCGGCGCCGGGGTCATGAGCGATGCGGTCGAGGCCCTGCGCCTGGGCGCCGCCGATTACCTGATCAAGCCGCTGGAAGATCTTGCCGTGCTGGAGCACTCGGTACGCCGGGCCCTGGACCGCTTCCAGCTACGCCTGGAGAACCAGCGTTACCGCGAGAAGCTGGAGGCGACCAACCGCGAGCTGCAGGCCAGCCTGCATCTGCTGCAGGAGGACCAGAACGCCGGGCGCCAGGTACAGATGAACATGCTGCCGGGTACGCCCTGGCAGGCGGATGGGTTGGAGTTCGCCCACCAGATCATCCCCTCGCTCTACCTCTCGGGCGACTTCGTCGATTACTTCCGGGTGGACGAGCACCGTATCGCCTTCTATCTGGCCGATGTCTCAGGTCACGGCGCCTCCTCGGCCTTCGTCACCGTGCTGCTCAAATTCATGACCACGCGCCTGCTCTATGAGTGGAAGCGTGGTGGCGTCCTGCCCGAGTTCAAGCCGTCCGACGTGCTCGGTCACATCAACCGTGGCCTGATCAACTGCAAGCTGGGCAAGCACGTGACCATGCTCGGTGGGGTGATAGATCTGCAGAGCGACCGTCTGACCTACAGCATCGGCGGCCATTTGCCGTTGCCGGTGCTGTTCGGCGAAGGCGAGGCCCGTTATCTGGAGGGCCGCGGCCTGCCGGTGGGTTTGTTCGAGGAGGCCAGCTACGGCGATCAGGTCATGCAGTTGCCGCAGTCCTTCAGTCTGACCTTGATGTCGGACGGTATCCTGGATCTTTTGCCCGGCGACACGCTCAAAGACAAGGAGGCCGCGCTGCCCAGACTGGTCAGCCAGGCCGGAGGCTCGTTGGATGGCCTGCGCCAGGTCTTCGGACTGGCCAATCTGCACGATATGCCGGATGATATCGCCTTGCTGGTGTTGAGCAGGAACCTTGCATGAATCCTGGGAATAGCCCCGGTAGGATCCAGTTCGCCGAGCAGGACGGTACCTTCGTCCTGAAGTTCATGGGCGAAGTGCGCCTGACCCTGTGTTCGGCCCTGGATGCAACGATAGAGAAGATCTTTTCTGCGCTGAATTTCACGGCGATCGTCATCGATCTGACGGAAACCCGCAGCATCGATAGCACCACGCTCGGCTTGCTGGCCAAGCTTTCCATCCTGTCCCGGCAGAAGGTGGGCCTGCTGCCCACGGTGGTGACCACTCATGAGGACATCACCCGCCTGTTGCAGTCGATGGGCTTCGATCAGGTATTCAACATCGTCGACCGTCCGGTGCCCTGCCCGGAGTGCCTGAGCGACCTACCTTCGCAGGACCAATCCGAGGAGATGGTGCGCTCCAAGGTGCTGGAGGCTCACCGCATTCTCATGGGGCTCAACGAGTCCAATCGCGAGGCCTTCCACGACCTGGTCAATGCGCTGGAGCGCAGCTGAGTCGCCAACGGATGTGAAAAGGGCGATATCCCCGCGGATATCGCCCTTTTCGTTTGTGCCAGGCTCAGCGGCGGGCGGCCAGCAGGGCCTCCAGCTTCTCCTGGTCGCGGGCGAACAGGCGGATGCCTTCGGCCAGCTTCTCGGTGGCCATGGCGTCTTCGTTCAGGGCCCAGCGGAAAGCGCCCTCGTCCAATACCTGGCGCGACTCGCCGCTGCCCGGCTGGAGCAGGCGCGGCAGCTCGCCCTGGTCGTCGGCCAGTTGCTGCAACAGCTCGGGGCTGATGGTCAGACGGTCGCAGCCGGCCAGCTGCTCGATCTGCCCCAGGTTGCGGAAGCTGGCGCCCATTACCACGGTCGAGTAGCCGTTGGCCTTGTAGTACTGGTAGATGCGCGACACGGACTGCACGCCCGGGTCCTCGGCGCCGACAAAGTCGCGGCCTTCGGCCTTCTTGTACCAGTCGTAGATGCGCCCGACGAAGGGCGAGATGAGGAACACCCCGGCATCGGCGCAGGCCACGGCCTGGGCGAAGGAGAACAGCAGGGTCAGGTTGGTCTGGATGCCGGCCTTCTCCAGCTGTTCGGCGGCACGGATGCCTTCCCAGGTCGAGGCGATCTTGATCAGCACGCGGTCGCGGCCGATACCGGCCCGGTCGTACAGCTCGATGATGCGTTCGGCGCGGCGCAGGGTGGCCTGGCCGTCGAAGGACAGCCGCGCATCCACCTCGGTGGAGATGCGCCCCGGAATCACCTTGAGAATCTCCTGGCCGACGGCCACGCCGAAAAGGTCGCAGGCCAGGCCCGGGTCGCCGGCACAGTCGGCTACGGCCATATCCAGCAGCTCCGCATAACGGGGCAGGGCGGCGGCCTTGAGCAGCAGCGAGGGGTTGGTGGTGGCGTCCACCGGCTTGAGCCGGGCGATGGCATCGAGGTCGCCGGTGTCGGCGACTACTGTGGTGTACTGCTTGAGTTGGTCCAGCTTAGAGGTCATGACGAGGCCCTGTCGTTACATGACCTCGACCTTACCCGAGCGACGTGGGCCGCTCAACGGTCTGGCGCGGGCTTTTCAGCGTCCGCCGAGCAGTTCGATGGCCTGGTCCAGCAGGGCCAGCGGTTCCTGGGTCTTGTGTACGTCCACCGAGAGCAGTTGGCGGAAGCGCCGGGCGCCGGGGAAGCCCTGGGCCAGGCCCAGCACGTGGCGGGTGATGTGATGCATGGCGCCGCCCTCGGCCAGGTGCTGCTCGATATAAGGGCGCATGCGGAGCAGCGCCTCGGCGCGGCCGAGCACCGGTCGGTCCAGGCCGAACAGTTGCTGGTCGACCTGCGCCAGCAGGTAGGGGTTGTGGTAGGCCTCGCGGCCCAGCATGACGCCGTCGAAGGTCTGCAGGTGCTGCTGGCATTCCTCCAGGCTCTTGATGCCGCCGTTGAGGATGATCTCCAGGTCGGGGAAGTCCTGCTTGAGCCGTGCCGCCACCTCGTAGCGCAGTGGCGGGATCTCGCGATTCTCCTTGGGCGACAGGCCTTCGAGGATGGCGATGCGCGCATGCACGGTGAAGCTCTCGCAGCCGGCCTCGCGCACCGTGCCGACGAACTCGCATAGCTCGGCGTAGCTGTCGCGGCCGTTGATGCCGATACGGTGCTTGACCGTCACCGGGATGCTCACCGCGTCGCGCATGGCCTTGACGCAGTCGGCCACCAGCTGCGGGTGGCCCATCAGGCAGGCGCCGATCATGTTGTTCTGCACCCGGTCGCTGGGGCAGCCGACGTTCAGGTTGACCTCGTCGTAGTCGTGCTCCTCGGCCATGCGCGCGCAGGCGGCCAACTCCTGCGGATTGCTGCCGCCCAGTTGCAGGGCCAGCGGGTGCTCGCAGTGGTGATAGCGCAGGAAACGCTGGGCATCGCCATGCAGCAGGGCGCCGGTGGTGACCATCTCGGTATAGAGCAGGGTCTGGCTGGACAGTTGGCGCAGGAAGTGGCGGCAATGGCGGTCGGTCCAGTCCATCATCGGCGCAACGGAGAAGCGGCGGGACAGTCTAGGGCGCGTGGTTTCTGGTTGTGAGGCTGATTCTAAAGGCATTTCGCGTGTCGCGTTCTCAACTGCTTTTCAGGGCTTTCCGGACATTCTTTAAGCGGGCGAATTTACCACCTGGATAGCTGCTTGTCCCACCAGGGCCGCTCGGCCTCGGTTCGGAGTGTCGCATGTGACTTGGCTGCCAAGGTCTCCGCAGCCTCACGGCCATGACGCCAGTGCATCGTGCAGCCCCTAGAGAGTGGCTCACCCCAAGCGAACGGCTGATCGGCGCTTCGCTCTGCCCGGTCTTGAGCGCTCGAGCGGTCGCCCGATGCCGCTCGCGGAGTGCCGCAGAGGCCAGGCTGCGGCCGTCTGCTCCCGCCATCTTCCGGCTCCTTTCTGGGTCCGGCTGCCCGTTAATGGCCGTGCTGGTGAGGCGGGCGGTCACCGGTGAAGTGGCGCGGATTGAGGTCAAGGCTGGGTGCGGAATGTTTCTCTGATTGATTTGACAATGATTGTCATTAGCGAATAGGATTCGGGCCTCTGAAAATGGTGCCCATGCGGCGCATTCGGGATGTCCAGCTATGAATGACGATGCGCTATTGGCGTTATTGCTCGACGAGGCGCAAGCATCGGCCGACGCCATCCTTTCCCGCCCGGGGGCGGAGCCGGCTCCACTGTCTTTTGCCCAGCAACGGCTCTGGCTGTTGCACAAGCTGGATCCGGCCGGAGCCTCCTATAACCTGACTCGCGCCTTCCTGCTGGATGGGCTCCTCGATGTGGCGGCGCTGGAGCGCGCGTTCGGCGCGTTGATCGAGCGTCATGAGATTCTGCGCACGCAATTCGTGGAATACGACGGCGAGCCGCTTCAGGTCGTTTGTTCCGGCAATGGGTTCGCGATCCCCCTGGAGGATTGCTCAGGTGTGTCGGCCGAGAAGCGCCTCGGGCTACTGCGCGAGCGCCTGGAGCTGGAAAGCCTGCGCGCCTTTGATCTGCAGCGGGCGCCACTGCTGCGGATAGTTCTGCTGCGCTTTGGCGAGCAGCATCACGGCCTGCTCCTGGCCATGCATCACATCGTCTCGGACGCTTGGTCCAACCCTATCCTGGTGCGTGACCTGGCGGCTCTCTATCGCGCGGAGCTCGACGGCCAAGCGGTGGATCTGCCGCCATTGCCGGTGCAGTACGCCGATTATGCCGTCTGGCAGCGGCAGCGCTTGAATGGGGAGGCGCTGCGTGCCGATCTGGCCTACTGGCGCGATTACCTGGGTGAACGAATTCCGGTCCTGGAGTTGCCCACCGACCACTTACGGCCACCGAGGCAAGGGCATCGGGGGCGACGCTTGCGCTTCGAGCTGCCGCTGGAGCTGGCAGACTCGGTGCGCAGCTTCTGCCGCGCCGAGGGTTGCACGCCCTTCGTGGTGCTGCTGGCAGCCTGGCAGGTGCTGCTCGCGCGCTACAGTGGCCAGCGCGAATTCGCCATCGGCGTGCCCCATGCTGCACGCGGGCAGTACGAGCTGGAGGAGCTGATCGGCTTCTTTGTCAACACACTCGTCTATCGCGTCGAACTGGGCGAGGCCGTTAGCGGCCGGGCGCTGTGCCGACGGCTGCGCGGCGAGTCGCTGGCGGCGCTCGATCATGCCGAACTGCCGTTCGAGATGCTGCTGGAGCAATCGCAGGTGGAGTTCGATGCGAGTCGCAGTCCGCTGTTTCAGGTGATGTTCAACCTCAGCAGCGGCGCGCCTGTATGCCTATCCCTGGCGAAGGTGCGGGCCGAGCAGGTGCGCACGGACGCAGATAGCGCCAAGTTCGACCTGAGCCTGGACGTTGCCCTGCGGCCGGACGGCGTGTTCTGTGAGCTGGAGTACAGCCTGGAGCTGTTCCTGCCGGCTACCGCCGAGCGACTGGCGGCGCATTATCGGCAGCTGCTGGCGGCGCTGATCGGCCAGCCGGACGTGCCGGTCTGGCGTCTGCCGCTGCTGGCCGATGACGAGCGCGAACGGTCGCTGCGCCAGTGGAACCGGACCGCCCGCCCGCTGAATGAAGGGGAGGACATGCTTGCGCTGTTCGAGCGGCAAGTCCGAGTCGCGCCGCAGCGTATCGCGCTGATCTGCGGCAATGAGCGGCTCAGCTATGGCGATTTGAATGCTCGGGCCAACCGTCTAGCCAACTGGTTGCGCCAGGCCGGCGTCGCGCGTGACCGGCTGGTGGCGGTGTGCCTGGAGCGTGAAGCAGCCTTGCTCGTCGCCCTGCTGGCCATTCACAAGGCTGGTGCGGCCTATCTACCCATGGATCCGGCGCAGCCCGCCGTCCGCAACGCGGATATTCTGGGGCAGGCCCAGCCCTGCTTGGTCCTTACTCGCCAGGTCATGGCCGGTGCCTTCGCCGAGTATCCGCCGGTGGTCACCCTGGAGGCGCTCGGTAGCGAGTTGGCGTCATACGGCGTCGACGACCTTGGGTTAGCCGTGCATCCGCAACAGCTCGCCTACAGCCTTTACACCTCCGGCTCCACGGGGCGGCCAAAGGGTGTTCAGATCGGCCGGCAAGCCTTCGTCAACTTTCTCCATGGCATCCAGGATTACGCGCGGATCACTGCCGATGACCGGCTGCTGGCGGTGACCACGCTCGGTTTCGATATCGCCGGGTTGGAGCTGTTCCTGCCGCTGCTGCATGGCGCCTGTGTGGTCTTGGCAACCCGCGAGCAGGTGCTGCAGCCTGTCGAGCTGCTGCGCCTGCTGGAGCGGCAGGCGATAACCGTTATGCAGGCCACCCCGGCCAGCTGGGAAATGCTGGTGGAGCACGCTAGCCCGGCCTGGAACGGACTGCGCGTGCTCTGCGGTGGCGAGGCCCTTGGCGCCGACCTGGCGCGGCGGCTGCTGGTGCGGGGCGTGACGCTGACCAATCTCTACGGGCCGACCGAAACGACCGTGTGGTCCGCCGCCGAGCCGGTGCGGGAGGTGGCGGGAGCGACTGTGCCGCTCGGCCGGCCACTGGCCAACAACCACCTGTACATCCTCGATGAGTACCTGCAGCCACAACCGCCAGGCGTGACCGGGGAGCTGTATATCGGCGGCGCCGGCCTGGCGCGTGGTTATGCGCAGCGGCCGGAGCTGACCGCCGCGGCCTTCGTGCCCAATCCATTTTGCGCGAGCGATGCACCGGGCGCGGGGCCGGGCAGTCGGTTGTATCGCACGGGGGATCTGGCGCGCCAATATCCCGATGGACGAATCGAGTTCATCGGTCGGCGCGATTTCCAGGTCAAGCTGCGGGGCTTTCGGATCGAGCTGGGGGAGATCGAAGCCGCCCTCGCCAGTCATCCCCGGATCCAGCAGGCCGTGGTCGTCGTGCGCCGCGCGCCGGGCGGCCAGGAGGCGCTGGTGGCGTACCTGCGCGGTGATTCGCCCAGCTCGGACGCCTTGGTCGCCCACCTGCGGGAGCGCCTGCCCGGCTACATGGTGCCGGCGGTTTTCGTGACGCTCGACGGCTTCCCCCTCAACGCCAATGGCAAGGTGGATCGCAAGGGCCTGCCCGAGCCGCGCTGGCAAGGCCCGGAGGAAGGGCCGCCGCCCCGCAGCGAGTGGGAGCTGCGCCTGGCGACGATCTGGCATGAGGTGCTCGGGGTGCCGGTGCAGAGCGTGAACGATGACCTGTTTGCCCTGGGCGCTCAGTCGGTGCAGCTGGTGCGCATGCAGTCCCGCCTGCGCAGCGCCTACGGGCACGAGCCGACCCTGGCCGAGCTGTTCGCCCATCCGCGGCTGGGCGACATGGCCGCGCTGCTCGAGCGCAGCGCGCATGCCGAACCGAATGACAAGCTGGCGCTGATCGACAGCCTGTTGGAAGCCTTCGAATAAGCACGCTGAGGTGCATGCATGACGATTTTCCTGTCCCTGCTGCAACGCCATCGCGCGCTGCTGGCGCTGGGGCTCTTGGCGAGCCTGGCGAGCGCGGCGGCGGGCATTGCCTTGCTCAATGAAATCAACCGGCTGATCGGTGGTGGCGTTGCGCTCGGCCTGAGCCACGCCGCCTTGTTCACGGGCTTGCTGCTGGTGCTGTTCGGTTGTGGCTTCGGCGCTCAGGCGCTGCTGACCGCCCTGGGGCACCGGGTGATCTTCGAGCTGCGCCTGCAGATGGTCAAACGCCTGCTGGATACCCCCATCGAGCAGTTGGAGAACATCGGCGCGGCCAGTCTCTACGCGACCCTCAGCAAGGACATCGAGGCCATCGGCCAGGCCTTCAATCGCCTGCCGTTCGTGCTCTACAACGGCATTCTGATGCTCGGCGGTTGCGTCTATCTGGCCTGGCTTTCCTGGCAATTGCTGCTGCTCTGTGCCTTGGGGCTGGGGCTCGGCGTGTGGCTCGCCTACGGCTGGTTCGCTCGCATGCGTGGCCTGATGAAGCGGGTGCGCGATACCGACGATCAGCTCTATACCGCCTACGAGGCATGCATCGAGGGACGTTACGAGCTGGCCCTGAATGCCTGGCGCCGGCAACGCTTCTACACCCTCGACCTGCAGCCGGCCGCCGAACGCGCACGGCTGAACGAAGTGCGGGCCGACCGCTACTGGACCCTCAGCCTGAACTGGACGGTGACGCTGATCCTCGGCCTGGCCGGCGGCCTGTTCGCCGCCGGCGCCTGGCTGGGGTTGCCGGCCTCCACCGTGGCGGCCTTCGTCCTGGTGCTGATGTTCCTGCGCATGCCCCTCAACGACCTGATCGGCAGCCTGCCGAACCTGGTCTCCGGCAGCGTGGCCCTGGCGAAGATCGAGTCTTTGGCTCTCGCACCCTATTGCCCGGAGTTCCCCGAGGCGAAACCTGCGCTGGCCAGCGGCAGCGGCCCGCTGCTGAGGCTGGAGGGGGTGACCTACGCCTATCCCGGAGAGGGCGACGAGTATGGCTTCAGCCTGGGGCCCATCGACCTGACGGTGGAGCAGGGGGAAACCCTGTTCATCGTCGGCGGCAACGGCAGCGGCAAGTCGACACTCGCCAAGTTGCTGACCGGACTCTACCAGCCGGCGCAAGGGCGACTGTCGTTGCATGGCCAGCCCGTCACACCCGAGCGGACGGAGTGGTATCGCAGCCATTTCGCCACGGTATTTTCCACCTTCCACCTGTTCGAGCGCCTGGTCGGCCCCGCCGGCGAGTTCGATGCGCAATTGGCCCATGCCTGGCTGAATCGTCTGCGCATGGAGCGCAAGGTCGCCATCGATGCCGCCGGTCTGCTGTCCACCACGCGGCTCTCCCAAGGCCAGCGCAAGCGTCTGGCGCTGCTGATGGCGCTGGTGGAGGAGCGGCCGATCCTGTTGCTCGATGAATGGGCGGCCGATCAGGACCCGGCCTTTCGCCACTTCTTCTACCTTGAGCTGCTGCCGGAGTTGAAAGCGCTAGGCAAGACGGTGATCGCCATCAGCCACGATGATCGTTATTTCGACGCCGCCGATAGAGTGATCCGCTGCGATTCCGGCCTTCTGCGAGAGCTCGACGAAGATGCCTTCGGCACTTTGCTCCCGGCCCGAGAAAGGGCGTGAGAGAAGCAAGTAAAATTAGTGCATTTGCTGCTGTGAATTATTATCATTCGTTACAGTTTTTATATTAGCAACCCTAGGGGAGGGTAGATGCGCAATCGCAACAAGCAGGGCAAGCGTCCAGGCCAGGCGCTGTGGGTGCCGCTGATGGCGGCAGGCATGGCAGCAACAGGTGCGACATGGGCGCAGGAGGAGACCATAGATCTGCCGGCGCATACGGTCGTTGGGGAGGAGGCTCAGGAAGAGCAGGTAGCCGTGGCCTCGAAAGTCCCGGTCAAGCTGCGCGAGATTCCGCAGACCGTGAATGTCGTCGGCCAGGAGCGCATCGAGGAGCAAAACCTCTACACCCTGGAACAGGCCATGAAGCAGGTCGGCGGGGTCACGGTGCAGCGCATCGACGCCAATCGCATGACCTTCATGTCGCGTGGTTTCGAGATGACCTCGCTGTCGCTGGACGGCACCCCCACGACCATGGACAGCCGCATCTTCCTCTCGCCGAGCCTGGCGATGTACGAGCGGGTGGAAGTGCTCAAGGGGCCGGCCGGCATCTTCAATGGCACCGGTGGTACCGGTGGCAGCATCAACCTGGTGCGCAAGCGCCCGCAGGCGACTCCTTTCGTTGCCGGGGAACTAAGCGCCGGCTCCTGGGATGATTACCGGGGCATGATCGATGTCACCGGCCCGTTGACCGAGAGCGGCAATATCCGCGGTCGTGCGGTGGCCAGCAAGCGTGACCGCCAGTATTACTACGATGGTGGCGATGAGCAGAGCAACCTCTTCTACGGCGTGCTGGAGGTCGACCTGACAGCGGAAACGCTGCTGACCTTGGGCGTCAGCCATCAGGAAGTGGATGCGCGCGGTGCACAGCGCTCCCTGCCTTCCTATCTTTCCACAGACGCCAACGGTGATTTCAAGCTGAAGCTGGTCGATGTCTCGCGCGACAACTTCTACGGCGCCAAATGGAACCGTGATTACTTCTGGAGCGACAGCGCCTTCGTGGAGCTGGAACAGCAACTGGGTGGCGACTGGACGGCCAAGCTCTCCCTGCGTCATGCGCAGAACAACTTCGACCTGACTCAGGCCTATGCACGTAACGGCCTTGGCATCGATCCCGAACTCAATCTGGTGGACATGAATGCCATCCGCTTCGACTACCGGGAAGAGCAGAACGAGGTAGATGCCTATATCGACGGACCTTTCAGCCTGCTGGGACGTGAGCACAAGCTGCTGATCGGCGCGAACTATTCGCGCTCGGAGTTCCACAACAAAGGGGACTACGATTCCGAGTTTCTCGAAGAGGTGGATCTGTTCGATCCACGGCTGGCATCGGACAAGCCCAATTTTGTACCGCAGCAAAATGTCTTCGCCGACACCCGTCAACATGGCATCTACAGCAATCTGCGCCTGAGCCTGGCCGATCCCCTGACCCTGGTTCTGGGCGGCCGCCTCTCCTGGTGGGACTTCAGCAACACAACCTACACCCCTGCCGGTACTCGTAGCGATGAAAGCAACAAGGACATAGACGGCAAGTTCACTCCCTACGTTGGGCTGGTCTACGAGCTCGACCCGACCTATTCCCTGTACGCCAGTTATGCCGAGGTGTTCCAACCGCATGACGCGCGTACCCGCGACATCGCCGGTGACATGCTCGAGCCGCTGCAGGGCGAACAGTGGGAAGCCGGGATCAAGGGCGAGTATCTGGATGGTGCCCTGGCAGCCTCCTTCGCCCTGTTCCAGGTCGAGGAAGAAAACCGCGCGATCGCCGATCTCAACGATCCTGCCGGGAACGCCTCGGTGGCCGGTGGTAAGGCGCGCAGTCGCGGTTACGAGCTGGAGTTGAACGGTCAACTGACCGCCGACTGGAGCCTGAACGCCAACTACACCTACACCCACAAGGACTATCTGAATAGCACCGATTCGGTCAAGAGCTATACCCCCAAGCATATCCTGCGCGTATGGACCCGCTACCAGCTTCCGGGTGAGCTACAGCGTTGGCATCTGCAGGCCGGCATGAACAGCGTCAGCAAGACCTACAACACCATCACCCCGCTGGGCGACGCCAAGCTGCAGCAAAGCGGTTACACCCTGTTCGATGCAGGCGTTGGTTATCAGATCACGCCGGAGCTGTCGGCCGATGTGTTGGTCACCAACCTGACCGATAAGAAGTATTACCAGCGCATCAACACCATGCAGGACGGCAATATCTGGGGCGACCCACGTGCCGCCACCCTGACCCTGCGCGCCAAGTTCTGAGGCGGCGCGGGTAGCGCAGAGCCTGGCCCTTTCGAGGGCTGGGCTTTTGTCGTTAAGGCGGCCTGCTATGCGGCAGGATGCAGTCGCCCGATATGGGGCGTAACGCGAATGTATGGGTAGAGGATGATGCGCGGCGTCGCCCGACAACGTCATGTACAACCGCCCCGGAAGCGGGGCGCTTACCTCCTTGCGGTGTTGGTAGGCGCCTATTTCTTCACCTGGGCGCTGTCCGGGCTCGCCGCCGTGCAGCTGTATCGCTTGGGCATGCCACGCAGCGAGGCGGTGCTGGCCTGCACCCTGTCCGGCTTTCCGCTCTTGGTCGCCCTGGTGCTCTGGGTCTTGCCCAGGCGGCGGCCGTGGCGCGCGCTCGCGGCGCTGCTGGCGGGCGGCACGGCGATGCTGCTGCTCAGCCAGGGAGGCGCTTGATGTTCGGCACCCTGCGCCAAGCCATGCTCTGGCTGCATGGCACCCTCGGGCTGGCTTTCGCCGGCCTGCTGCTGCTGGTGTTCTTCATGGGCTCGCTGGCGCTGTACGACAGCGAGCTGGACCGCTGGATGCTGCCGGAGACCCGGCTGCCCCCGGCACCCGTGGCCTCCCTGGATCGCCAGGTGCTGCCGGTGGTGCAGCGCCTGACCGCCGGCCAGGCGCTGGAGCAGTGGTATGTGGAGCTGCCCAGCGCCCGCGTGCCGGCGCTGCGTCTGCAATCCTGGGATCTCGAGGGGGAAGGGCGCAGCCACTTCCTCGACCCTCGCGACGGCCGTGTGCTGAAGACCGACGGCAGCCTGGGCGGGGACTTCTTCTATCGCCTGCATTACAGCCTGTACCTGGAGGTGGGGCGCAGCGGCATGCTGCTGGTTGGCCTGGCCGCCCTGGCCGGGCTGCTGGCGATTGTCGCCGGCGTGATGATCCATGCCCGGCTGTTCAAGGACTTCTTCACCCTGCGCCCGGAGAAGCCGCTACGCCGGCTGCTGGATCTGCACAACCTGTCCGGAGTCCTGGCGCTGCCGTTCCACCTGGGCATCCTGCTGACCGGCCTGGTGATCCAATTCCCGCTGCTGCTGCCGGCCGGCATCCTGGCGGTGTACCAGGACCAGGCCGGAGAGTTCGAGGCGGAAGCGCGGGCGGCCTATGCGCGCCCGGCGCTGGGCGAGCCGGGGGCGCTGGCCTCGCTGGACGCCATGGCGCAACGTGCCAAGGCGCTGTGGCAGGCTGGCGAGCCGGCCTTCCTGCGGGTCTGGCATCCGGGGGATGCCAATGCCTATGTGGAGATCAGTCGCTCGCTGGACGATCGCCTCAACCTGGATGGCGATACCCTGTACTTCGGCGCCGCCGATGGCGAATTGCTGCACCGCTCCCGGCTCGCTCCCGCGGCTTCTACCTACAGTCTGCTGGCGGGGCTGCACGTGGCGCACTTCCAGCATCCGTTGCTGCGCGTGCTGTACTTCCTGGCTGGCCTCAGCGGTTGCCTGATGCTCGCCAGCGGGCTGCTCTACTGGGTCGCGAAGCGCCGTGCCAAGGGCCAGCCGGTGCGGGCGATGGCGGCGTTCAACGGGGCGCTGATCGGTGGCCTGCCGCTGGCGACGCTGGGAATGCTGGTGGCCAACCGGCTACTGCCGGCCACCCTGGAGCCACGAGCAAGCTGGGAGGTGGCAGTGTTCGTGGCGAGCTGGTCGCTGGCTGCGCTGCATGCCCTGTGGCATGTCTGGCGCGCGGCCGACGAGCGCGGGCTGTGGATGCAGCAGTCGTTTGCCATCGCCGCCCTGGCGCTGCTCGCGCTTGGGCTGAATGGCTGGAGTACCGGCGATCACCTGCTGCGCAGCCTGACTTCCGGGCAGTGGGCGGTGGCGGGCGTGGATCTGCTGCTGCTGCTGACGGCCTTGCTCGCGAGCTGGAACGGCCGGCGGCTGGCGCGTCCGGCCGCCGCACGCCCGGCGCTGGAGGTGGGCGCGAATGCTTGAGTACGGTCTTCATCTGGCGCTGGTGCTGCTGCATGGGCTGGCGCTGGCGTGTCTGGCGCTGGCGCAGGAGCGGCGCGGGCTAAGGTTTCGAAGGCTAGTGCGGGGGGCTGGAGGAATGGGACTGGCATGCAGCCTGGGGCTGGCGGTGCTGCTGCAGGGCGCCGCCTTCGGGGGGCTTATCTGGCTGCTGCTCTGGCCGGTCAATGGATTGGTCGTGGCGCTGGGCATGGCCAGGGTGCGGCGCCGCGCCGGCGCTTAGCGACCCCGGAGCGCGGCGCGATCCGGGACGCGCAGTCCCGGATCGGCGCCGGCGCGGGCTCACGGGTGCGGCGCGTTTGCCACATAGGGCTGCAGCGCCTGCAGCAGCTGGTCCAGGCGTGGATGCAGGAACACCAACCGCGCCGGCACCGCCGTGCCCCACAGGCGTTCCAGGCGTGCGCAGAGCTGCACGGCCTTGAGCGAGGTGCCGCCCAGCTCGAAGAAGCTGGCGCCCAGGTCCAGTCGTTCGCGCTCGAGCAGTTCCCGCAGTACGGCCTCGACGTCCACCTGGGAGGTCGCCAGGGCTGGCGGCAGCGGGGGCAGGCGTTCGCACAGTGCGCTCAGGCGGGCCTGCGGTTCGGCCAGCAGGGCCTGCAGCAGCAGTCGGTAATCCTCCGCCAGGCGGGCGATATAGCCCGCCTCGAACAGCTGGGTGCTGTAGGTGAAGGTGCATACCAACCCGTGCTCGCGCTCGCCGATGTCCAGCATCAGATCGAACAGGGTGCCCTGGGTGCTGCCTTCCTCCAGCGGCTCGATAGCGAGGCCGGCGAACTGGCGGGAGCCGAGGATACGCTCCTGGTGCAGATCGAACATCACCTGCACAAGAGGCACGCCTTGCGCCGCCGGCAGCGCCTGCAGCAACTGTTCGTAGGGCAGCTCCTGATGGGCCTGGGCGGCCAGCAGATTGTCCCGTACCTGCTCCAGCAGGCTGTCGCCGCTGGGGTCGCCGGAAAGGTCGGCGCGCAGCGCCAGGGTGTTGACGAAGAAGCCCACCAGCCCCTCCAGTTCCTGGCGCTGACGGCCGGCGACCGGGATGCCGATGCGCAGTTCCCGCTGGCCGCTGTGCGCGCCGAGCAGTACCTGGAAGGCGGCCAGGGTGGCCATGTACAGGGTCAGCCCGCGAGCCTGGCAGAAGGCGCGCAGGCGCTCCAGCAGCTGCGCGTCGAGCAGGAACTCATGCTGCGCGCCGCGATGGTCGAGCAGTGCCGGGCGCGGCCGCATGCCTGGCAGTCGTAGTGGCTGGCGGGATTCGCCCAGGTGGGCGAGCCAGAAGTCCAGCTGCGGCTTGAGCGCCTCGGCATCCAGCCGGCTGCGTTGCCAGTGGGCATAGTCGGCGTATTGCAGGCTGGGCTCCGCCAGCGGCGAGGGTTGGCCCTGGCTGAACGCCAGGTAGAGCGCTTCCAGCTCGCGGACCAGCACGCGCATGGACCAGCCGTCGGTGACGATATGGTGCAGGCACAGCCACAGCACGTGCCTCTCGGCGCCAAGTCGGATCAGCCCGGCGCGCAGCAGCGGGCCACGCGCCAGGTCGAAGGGCTGCAGGGCGAGCGCATCCAGTTGGCTGCGCAGCTCCCGTTCGCGTGCGGCCTCGTCCAGGGGGCTCAGGTCGAGCAGCGGCAGCGACACGGGACGCGGCGGCTGGATGCGCTGCAGCGGCCGGTCGCCCTCGAGGTGGAAGGTGGTGCGCAGGCTCTCATGGCGGCGCAGCAGTTCGGTGAAGCTGCGCTGCAGCGCCTGCTGGTCGAGCGCGCCGCTCAGCTGCACGGCCTCGGCCACGTGATAGGCCGTGCTGCCGGGGTGCAGGCGGTCGAACAGCCACAGGCGTTGCTGGGCATGGGACAGCGGCAGGGCGCCGTCGCGTGGGGCCGGCTGGATGGCCGGCAGGGCCGGGGCGCCTGCGGCGGGCAGCGCCCGGTCGAGGAAGGCCTGCAGGGTCGGCTGCTGGAACAGCGCGCGCACCGGCACTTCCAGGCCCAGCGCGGATCGCAGGCGGGAGATCAGCCGGGTGGCGGTCAGCGAGTGGCCGCCCAGTTCGAAGAAGTGGTCGTCCAGGCCGACCCGCTCGACGCCCAGGACTTCCGCCCAGAGTGCCGCCACCTGCGCCTCGCGAGCGCTGCGCGGCTCCCGGTAGGGACGCTGGCTGGCGCGCTCGGGGGCGGGCAGGGCGTAGCGGTCCAGCTTGCCGTTGGGCGTCAGCGGCAGGGCCGGCAGCATCACATAGGCCGCCGGCAGCATGTGCGCCGGCAGCCGCGCGGCCAGGTGCTCGCCCAGTGCCTGGCCGCCCGGACAGGCGTCGCAGGCCACCACATAGGCCACCAGCTGGGCGTCGCCGCCGGGATCGGGACGGGCGACCACCGCCGCCTCGCGCAGCGCCGGGTGTTCGAGCAGGCACGCCTCGATCTCGCCCAGCTCGATGCGGAAGCCGCGGATCTTCACCTGGTGGTCCACCCGCCCGAGGAATTCCAGTTCCCCGCGGGCATTCCAGCGGCCGATGTCGCCGCTGCGGTACAGGCGCCCGCCGTCGCCGCCGAAGGGGTCGGGCAGGAAGCGCTCGGCGGTCAGCGCCGGGCGATCCAGGTAGCCCTGGGTGATGCCGGCGCCGCTCAGGTAGATCTCCCCGGCCACGCCGGGGGCCAGCGGCCGTAGCCGCTCGTCCAGCACCCACAGCTGCATGTTGGCGATGGGCCGGCCGATGGGCAGCACGCCGCGCTCCTCGCCATGGGCGCGGTACAGGCTGCACCAGACGCTGCCTTCGGTGGGGCCGTACTCGTTGTGCAGCGCCGCCTGCGGGCAGGCCTGGGCATGCCGGGCGGCGACGGCGGCCTGGCAGGCCTCGCCGGCGACTATGGTGCAACGCAGGCTGGCCAGGGCGTCCGGCTGCTCCAGCAATTGCGCGTAGAGCGACGGCAGCATCAGCGTGTGGCTGATGCCTTGGCCGGCGATCAGCCGGGCCAGGGCGGCGGCGTCCTGCACTTCGCCGTCCTGCGGCAGGCAGAGGGTGCCGCCCTGGCTCAGGGTCCAGAAGAGCCCGGCCACCGAACTGTCGAAGGACAGCCCGGAGACCAGCAGGAAGGCGTCCAGCGCCTCGCGGTAGCCCTGCCAGCGGGCGCGGGTGGAGTGCACGGCGTTGCGGTGGGCGACCATCACGCCCTTGGGCCGGCCGGTGGAACCGGAGGTGAAGATCAGATAGGCGAGTTGCTCGGGATGCAGCGCCAGGTTCGGGTTGTGTTCGGCCCCGTTGTCCGGCTCGTCCAGCCACAGCGGCCGGTAGTCGCCGGCGGGCAGCTTGTCTTGCAGGGCGCGCAGGCTCAGCAGCAGCGGCGCGCGGGTCTGCGCCAGCATGTCCGCCAGGCGCTCGCCGGGGTAGCCCGGGTCCAGCGGCAGGTAGGCGCCGCCGGCCTTGAGGATGGCCAGGATGGCGACGATCGCCTCGGCGCCGCGACCGAGGAACAGGCCCACCGGCTGGCCAGGTTGCAGCCCCTCGGCGAGCAGGCGATGGGCCAGGCGGTTGGCGCGGACGTTCAGTTCCCGGTAGCCGAGGCGAGTGGCGCCGGCAACCAGGGCCAGGGCATCGGGATGGCGCTCGGCCTGGGCCTCGAACAGCTGGTGCAACAGGGCCGGCCCGGGCAGGTCGGCTTGCGTGCGGTTCAGCTCGGCGAGCCAGGCGCGCTGGGCCGCGCCGAGGGCATCCGCCTCGCGCAGCGGCCGCTGGGGGGCGGCCAGCGCCTGGTCGGTCAGGGTCAGGAACTGATCGAGGACGAGGCGGGCGGCGCGCTCGTCCAGGCGGGCGGCGTCGTAGTGCAGGCGGAATTCGAAGCAGCCGGCCTGTTCGCGTACCTCCAGCTGCAGGGTGCCGGGGCGGCCGGGCAGGCCGATTTCCAGCTCCTGCCAGGGGCCCGTCGCTACCGTGCGATAGTCGAAGGCGAAAGGCAGGGTTCCGGCGTTGCCTGGCCAGCTCTCCTGATAGGCCTCGGCTTCGTCGAGCAGGGCGGCGAGCGCCTTGGCCAGGGCTGGCAGGGATTTGTTTTCGTCGAAGGCGAGCTGCAAGGGCAGTTGCTTGGCGTAGGGGCCGAGCGCCGTGCGGGTGGCCTCGTTGCGACCGTCTTGGCTCCAGCCGAGCAGCAGGCGCGGCAGGCCCAGGTGGCGTTGCAGCAATGCCGCCCAGCACAGGCCGAACAGGCGGGCGGGCGGCAGGCCGAGAGCGGCGAGGGCGCTGAGCAGGCGGTCCTGCTCGGCGTCGGGCAAGGTGTGGTCGATCCGGGCCGGCTGGCAGGGTTGGTCGCTGCGTCCGTTTTCGAAGGGATGCGCGACCACGCGCAGCTCCTCGGCCCACTGGCGCTGCCAGAAGCCGCGGCCCACGGCGCTTTCCGGGTCTTCGCTGAGTTCGTGCTGCCATTCGGCGAAGTCGGCGTGCTGCACCGGCTCGTCGTCCAGCGGCTGGCCTTGGCAAAGTTGGGCCAGTTCGCTGGTGAAACGCTCCAGGCTGGCGCCGTCGACATTCGCGGCGGGCAGCACGACCAGCAACTGGCGTTGCGCACCGGCGCCGAGCAGCGCGGCGGCCAGGGTTGGGCCGTCCGCCTGACGTACGCGGTCGCCGAGTTCGGCGAGCACGGATGGTCTGTCGCGGCTTTCGACCTCCAGCCAGGCGAAGTCCAGGTGCTCGGCGATCACCTGCACCGGCAGTTGCAGGCCGGGCACGGCGGTGAGCCGGGTGCGCAGGATTTCATGGCGGGCGAGCAGCTGTTGCAGGGCGTGGCGCAACGCCTCTGCGCCAATCTCGGCAGGCGGGGCGATGCACAGCCAGGCGCATTCGCCGCCTTGATTTGAACGCCAGTGGCGAACCTGTTGCAGCGAGGGGCGGAAGCCTTCTACGGGGAGCTGGGACATGTCCTTGGGCCTTTACTCGGGCTGTTGATCAGTGGCGGACGAGGGGGCGTTGCCCTCACCCCCGGCCCCTCTCCCGGCGGGAGAGGGGAGCAGGCCGTTTAGGGCCACGTCGCTGCTGTTCAGCGCCTCGGCCATGGACACCAGGATGCGGCGCGGGCCGCTGTATTCGTTGCGCGCGTGCACCGCCAGCATGTTGTCCAGCAGCAGCACGTCGCCGCGTTGCCAGGGGAACTCGATCATGTGCTTGCGGTAGAGCCCGCGCAGGTGCTCCAGCACTTCCGGCTCGATGGGGCTGCCGTCGCCGTAGAAGGTGTTCTGCGGCAGGTCGGCATCGGCGAAGTCGGCGCTCAGGGTGTCGCGCACGCTCGGCGGCAGGGTGCTGATGTGGAAGAAGGTGGCGTGGTTAAACCAGAGGACTTCGCCGTTGCGCGGGTGGCGCACCAGCGCCGGGCCGACCTGGCGGGTGCGCAGGCGGTTGTTCGCCTTCCATTCCGGGCGGATGCCGACGCTGGCGCAGTAGGCTTCCACCTGGGCGCGGTCTTCGGTCTGGAACACCGTCTGCCAGGGCAGGCCGAAGCCGTCGCCGTAGTTGCGCACGTACATGATGCCCTTGCGAGCGAAGCGCTCGCGAATCGCCGGGTCGATCTCGCGGGTGATCGCCCGGCTGTCGCCGATCGGCGTTTCGCCGCGCCATTCGGGGGCGATGTCGCACCAGAAGAACAGCTTGAGCGGGAACACCGGCGAGTAGGAGTGCTCGTTGTGGGGGAAGATTTTCTGATCCTGCGGGTAGTCGGTCGAGGTGTAGATGTTCAGCCCTGGATTGACCTGGGTGCGTGGCGAGGCGCGGAAGCGGTACTCCAGGGCGCCGCCCGACAGCGCGCTGGTGCAGCGGTCGAACTCGGCGGCGTCCTCCACGGCGAAGCCGCGAAAGAGGATGGCGCCGTGCTCCAGCAGCTTGGCCTCCAGCAGCTCGCGCTGGCCGGCGGCCCAACTGGACAGGCTGACGCCCGCGGTGGTCGGCTGGCAGAGCAGGGTGAAGTGCTGGCCGTCGTGCAGCGGGGCGAAGCGCACCAGGGCGTCGTCCGCCAAGCGGATGGGTTTGCGGCGCATGCCGCCAAGGGTCGTGGTCATGGCGAGGTGACCTCCTGGGAAGAAGTGAGTAGGGATTTGCGCCGTGCGCCGCCGAGGCGGGACAGGCCCTGCTGGCTGCGCGCCTGCTGGGCGGCCAGGCGCCGCAGTCGGGCGCGTTCGGCCAGCTCGGCGGCCAGGCTGGCGACGGGTTGAGCGGGCGCCGCGACCCAGGCGGCGAGCAGGCCGTTCCACTCCTCGGCGAAGGTCGCGACGGTGGCGGCGTCGAACAGGTCGCCGTTGTATTTCAGGGTGCAGTCCAGGCCGTCGGCGTCTTCCTCGATGGACAGATGCAGGTCCAGTTGCGCCTGGCCGTGCTCGATGGGCTCGGGCAGCACCTCCAGGCCGGGCATGTCCGGCGCGTCCTCCGGCTGGTTCTGCAATACCAGCTTGATCTGGAACAGCGGCGCGTGGGCCAGGCTGCGGCGCGGGTTGAGCGCCTCCACCAGCTTGTCGAACGGCAGTTCCTGGTGGGCGTAGGCGTCCAACACCCGGGCCCGCAGGCGCTCGAGCAGCGCAGGGAAATCCGGGTTGCCGGTCAGGTCTGCGCGCAGTGCCAGCTGGTTGAGGAAGAAGCCGATCACCCCTTCCGTTTCGGCGCGGCCGCGATTGGCCACGTCGGTGCCGATCACCGGGTCGGTGCGGCCGGTATGGGCATGGACCCAGACCTGCAGGACGCCGAGCAGGCCCATGAACAGGGTGGCGCCGCGTTCCTGGCAGAGCCGCTTGAGGTCGCCGGCGACCTGCGCCGAGACGCGGAAGCGCTGGCGGCCGCCGTGCCCGCTCATGAGCGCCGGGCGCGGGCGGGCATCGGGCAGCTCCAGCGGCTCGTGCACCTCGCCGAGCTGGCCGCGCCAGTAGGCCAGTTGTCGCGCCAGGGCGGCCTGGTCCAGGCGCTGGCGCTGCCAGCAGGCGTAGTCGGCGTACTGAATCGGCAGCGCCGGCAGGTCGGCCGGGCGGCGTTCCAGCGCCGCGCGGTAGAGCGCCCCCAGCTCGCGCACCAGGATGCCGGTGGACCAGCCGTCGGCGACGATGTGGTGCAGCACCAGCAGCAACAGATGTTCGTCCTCGCCCAACTGCACCAGTGCCAGGCGCAGCAGCGGGGCGCGGCGCAGATCGAAGGGGCGGGTGGCTTCGGCGATCAGCAGCCGGTGGGCTTCGCCATCGCGCTCGGCCTCCGGATGCTGGCGCAGATCGAACAGCGGCAGCGTCAGTTCCACTCGCGGCAGGATCTCTTGCAGCGGCTCGCCGTCGCGCTCGACGAAGACGGTGCGCAGCGCCTCGTGCCGCTCGGTCAGCGTCTGGAAGGCGCCGAGCAGCGCGCTGCGGTCCAGCTTGCCGCGCAACCGCGCCACGCTGGGGATGTGATAGGCGGCGCTGTCCGGCTGTAGTTGCTGCACCAGCCACAGGCCCTGCTGGGCGTGTGACAGCGGCAGCGGGCGGTCGCGGGGCACGGGGGCGATGGATTCCTGCGGTTCGCCGGCGGCCGGTAGGCGTTCGGCCAGCTGGGCGATGGTCGGGGCCTCGAACAGCGCGCGCAGCGGCAACTCGATGCCCTGCTCGCGGCGCAGCCGCGCCACCAGCCGGGTGGCCAGCAGCGAGTGACCGCCGAGGGCGAAGAAGTTGTCGTGGATACCCAGCGCCGGACGCTGCAACAGCTCGCACCAGATTTCCGCCAGCAGGCGCTCGCCGGCATTGCGCGGGCCTTGCACCTCGGCTTCCGCCGCGTACAGCGGGGCCGGCAGGGCCTTGCGCTCCAGCTTGCCGCCGGGGGTCAGCGGCAGGGTGTCGAGCCAGACCAGCGCGGCCGGCAGCATGTAGTCCGGCAGGCTCTGCTTGAGGTGGGCGCGCAGCGCGTCATCGTGCGGCGGCTCGCCCTGGGCCACCAGGTAGGCGACCAGGCGCTTGTCGCCGGGGCTGTCCTCGCGCACCAGGGCCAGCGCCTGGCGCACCTGCGGGTGGCTCTGCAGGCGCGCCTCGATCTCGCCCAGCTCGATGCGGAAACCGCGCAGCTTGACCTGCTGGTCGATGCGCCCGAGGTATTCGAAGCTGCCGTCGGCCAGTCGCCGCGCCAGGTCGCCGGTGCGGTACAGGCGCGCGCCGGGCGGGCCGAACGGGTCGGGCACGAAGCGCTCGGCCGACAATGCCGGGCGGCCGTGGTAACCGCGGGCCAGCAGTTCGCCGCCGATGCACAGTTCGCCGGGCACGCCGGGCGGGGTGAGGTTGCCGTCGCGATCCAGCAGGTAGAAGGCGCGACCGGCCAGCGGCAGGCCGATGGGCAGTTGCAGGGGCAGCGGCTGCTCCCCGGTCAGCAGCGCCCGGCAGTCCTGCACGCTGGCGGTCACCGTGGCTTCGGTGGGGCCGTAGGTGTTGAGCAGGCGCACCTGGCCCAGGCCGGCCTGGCGCCAGGCGGCGATGCCCTCCGGTGGCATGGCCTCGCCGGTGGCGCTGACCAGGCGCAGGTCGCCGTAGTCGGCCTGGGGCTCCAGGGCCAGGTCCTGGGCCAACTGGAACCAGTAGGCGGTGGCCAGGTCGGCGACGCTGATGCGGTGGCGCAGCAGGCGGCGGTGGAATTCCCGGCTGTCCCACAGCTCCGGGCCACGCAGGACGACGCAGGCGCCGCAGGTCAGGGTGGGGAAGAGCTGGTCGACGAAACCATCGAAGTTGAAGGTGGAGAATTGCAACACCCGATCCGCCGGGGTGAGCGCGAAGAAGCGGCGGGCCACCTCGGTGTGCCCGGCCAGGGCGCGTTGCTCGATGGCCACCCCCTTGGGCTTGCCGGTGGAGCCGGAGGTGTACATCAGGTAGGCCAGCTGCGCCGGGTGCACGGCGACGGCGGGATCGTCCTCACGTTCGCCGTGGATCGCGGCCACGTCCAGGCGCGCTGGCGTACCACTGCCGGTCTGGCAGTCGGCCGTCGCCTGACTGACCAGCAGCAGGCGGATGCCGGCGTCCTCGATCATGTGGGCGAGGCGTTCGGCCGGGTAGTCCGGGTCCAGCGGCACGAAGGCCAGCCCGGCCTTGAGCACGCCGTAGATCGCCGCGACCATCTCCAGCCCGCGCGGCAGGCACAGGCCGATGCGCGCCTCGCCAGGCAGGCCGAGGCCGAGCAGGTGGTGGGCGATGCGGTTGGCGCGGCGGTTCAGCTCGGCGTAGCTGAGGCACTGGTCGTCCAGCACCAGGGCCGGGGCCTGCGGCGTGGCGGCGGCCTGGGCGGCGAAGCGCAGGTGGGCCAGCGGCGGCCAGGGCTCGAGCTGCATCTGCGCCTGGCACTCGGCGAGCTGCGGCGCGTCGTCCTGCAACGGCAGGGCGCCGATGGCGCGCTGCGGCTCGGCGACGATGGCCCGCAGCAGGCGCTGCAGGCCGGCGGCGTAACGGGCGATGCTGGCCTCGTCGAACAGGTCGCGGCTGTAGCCGAAGCAGAGTTCCAGGCCATCCTGACGCTCGATCGCATCGAGGCTCAGGTCGAATTGCGCGGCGCTCTGCTCGCGTTCGATCTCGCTGACCACCAGGCCCGGGAGCTGCGGCAGGCGGCTGGTCTTGCCGTCCACCAGGTTGAACAGCACCTGGAACAGCGGCGCATGGGCCAGGTCGCGCTGCGGTTGCAGCACTTCCACCAGTCGCTCGAAGGGCAGTTGCTGGTGGGCCTGGGCGTCCAGATGGGTGCTGTGGACGGTCGCCAGCAGCTGCTCGAACGGCAGTGGCCCGTCCAGCTCGGCGCGCAGCACCAGGGTGTTGACGAAGCAGCCGATCAGGGCCTCCGTTTCGAGCCGGGTGCGCCCGGCCACCGGCACGCCGACGCGCAGGTCGGTCTGCCCGCTGAGGCGGTAGAGCAGCACCTGGTAGGCCGCCAGCAGCACGCAGAACAGGGTGGTGCCCTGTGCGCGGGCCAGGCGCTGCAGCGCGTCGCGCAGATCGCCGGGCAGGTTCAGCTGATAGCGGCCACCCCGGCCGCTGGGCTGCTTGGGCCTGGGGCGGTCGCCAGGCAGCTCCAGCACCGGCTGTTCGCCGCCGAGCTGGGCGGTCCAGTAGGCCAGCTCCTTTTCCTGGGCCTGGCACTGGCGCTGCCACTGGGCGTAGTCGGCATACTGGATCGGCAGTGCCGCAAGCTCCAGCGGGCGGCCCTCGAGCGCGGCGGCGTAGCCGGCGGCCAGCTCGCGGGTGAGGATGCCCAGCGACCAGGCATCGGCGACTATGTGGTGCGCGGTGAGCAGCAGCACATGCTCGTCTTGCGCCAGGCGCAGCAGGCGCAGGCGCAGCGGGGCGATGCCGAGATCGAAGGGGGCGGCGGCCTCGGCGTCGATACGGTTGCGCAGCGCCTGTTCGCGCTCGTCCTCGGACTGCGCGCTCAGGTCCTCCACCGGCAAGCCCGGGTCGGCTTCCCCTACCCGTTGCTCCACTTCCAGCTGCGGATGGGCCAGGAAGGTGCTGCGCAGCACCTCATGGCGCTGCAGCAGGCCGCGCAGGCCGGCGCGCAGCGCGGCCACATCCAGCGGGCCGCGCAGGCGCAGGGCGGCGGGCATGTTGTAGGCGCCGCTGTGCGGCTCCAGTTGTTGCAGGAACCACAGGCGGCGCTGGGCGTAGGACAGCGGCAGGGCCGCGTCGCGCGGCACGGGCACGATGGGCAGAAGGTCCAGCTCGATGCCTTTCTCGCTCAGCAGGCGGATGAAGGCGGCGCGCTTTTCCGGGGCCAGCCGGGCGATGCGCTCGGCCAGGGCTTGGGCGTCGATATTCATGGCGGCTGCGTTCACCCCGTCACTCCTTGTGCCGCCCGTGCCTTGGCTTCCAATGCGGCACGCTGTTCCGGGCTCATGGCGGCCAGTTGACGGCGCAGTTCGGCGATCTTCAGCAGGCGCCCGGGCGTGCTCTCCTGCTCGCGCAGGGCGGCGGCCAGGGCGGCCACGCTGGGGTGGTCGAACACCAGGCCGGGAGCGACGTCGGCCTGCAGCAGCTTGCGCAGGCGCGCGCACAGCTTGATCACCAGCAGGGAGTGGCCGCCCAGGTCGAACAGGCTGTCGGCGATGCTTACCGGGCCGCGCTCCAGCAGCTCGGCGAACAGCTCGGCGAGCAGCGCTTCGAGGGCGTCGCGCGGTGGCTGTAGGGCCTGGCTGGCCAGGGCCTGTGGCGCGGGCAGGGCCTGGCGGTCGATCTTTCCGTTGGCCAGGCGCGGCAGGCTGCCCAGTTGGATCAGGCGGGCCGGTTGCAGGTAATCCGGCAATTCGTGCCTGAGCGCGGCGAGCAGCTCGTCGGTCTGGCTTTCGCCGACCCAATAGGCGAGCAGCTGGCCGTCCAGCACCTTGACCGCCGCCTGCCGCACGCCCGGTCGGGCCAGCAGGGCGCTTTCCAGCTCGCCCGGCTCGACGCGGAAACCACGGATCTTCAGCTGCTCGTCGCGGCGACCGAGCAGCAGCAGGCGGCCGTCCGGCAGCAGGCGGGCACGGTCGCCGCTGCGGTACAGGCGCTGGCCGGGGCGCAGCGGGTCGTCGAGGAAGGCATCCGAGTCGCGATTCAGGTAGCCGCGGCCGACCTGGGCGCCGCCCAGGTAGAGTTCGCCCTCGGCGCCCAGCGGCACGGGGCGCAGGGCCTCATCCAGGACGTAGGCGTAAGTATTGGCCAGGGCGCGCTGCAGGGGCAGGCGTTCGCCGGCGCTGCAGTCGTCGGCCGGCAGGCTGTGCACCAGTACGCCCACGCAGGTCTCGGTCGGCCCGTAGTGGTTGTGCAGGCGGCAGCCCGGCGCCAGCCTGCGGATGCGCTGCACCAGGCGGGTCGGCGTGGCTTCGCCGCCCAGCACCAGGGTCGCCGGCAGGCTGGCATGGTCGTCCTCCAGCAGGGCGGCGAGGTGCGACGGCACCATCTTCAGGCAGTCGATGCGCTGTTCGCGGATGAAACGGGAGAAGGCGGCGGCATCCTTGCTGTCGCCGTCGCTGGCCACCACCAGGCAGCCGCCGTTCCATAGCGCGCCGAATAGCGTGGTGTTGCCGAGGTCGGCGGCCACCGAGGAGGTCAGGGCGAAGCGCCGGCAGGCGTCGAGGCCGAGGGCCTCGCTGACGGCGGCGCTGTAGTTGAGCAGCTGGCGGTGTTCGATGACCACGCCCTTGGGTTCGCCGGTGCTGCCGGAGGTGTACAGCAGATAGGCGGCCTGCTCGGGACGAATCTGCTCCGGCGCAGTGAGTGCGCCGCTGTCGGCCTCCAGCTCGGCCAGGGTCAGGCTCGGTTGGCCTTCCAGCGCCTGGGGTTCCAGGCTCAGCAGCAGGTCGGGTTGCGCGTCGGCCAGCACCTTGCGCAGGCGCGCGGCCGGCCAGGCCGGGTCCAGCGGCAGGTAGGCGCCACCGGCGCGCAGCACGGCGAGCAGAGCCAGCACCAGCCGGCCGCAACGCGGCATCAGCAGCGCCACCCGGCCTTCGGCACCGATGCCGCGGCGTTGCAGGGCGGCGGCCAGGCGCTCGACATGGGCGTGCAGTTGGCCGTAGCTGAGGCTCAGGTCGGCGGCCTGCAAGGCGTCGGCCTGTGGCTGGCGGGCCGCCCACTGGGCGAGGCGGGCGGGCAGCAGGGTATCGCCGAAGTCCCGTCGCGGACCGATCAGGCCCTGCTGGACGCGGTGATCTTCCGCGCCGCAGAGATCGAGCGCGAGGATCGGCTGGTCGAGACCGGTCGCGAGCCGCTCCAGCAGTCGGGCGTATTGCCCGAGCAGCACCCGGGCGGCGAGTGCGTCATAGCACGCGCTGTCGTGGTGCAGGTGCAGGGTCAAGGTTCCGGCGTCGTCCTCAAGCACCTGCAGGGCCAGTTCGAAGCGGCTGTCCGGGCCGGGCAGCGCCTCGAGGTGCCAGTCGACGCCCGCCACCTGGCGGTCGGCGGGCTGGCGGGCGAAGGCGTAGCCGATGCCTGGAGCGTCGCCGGCCTCGTCCAGCGGCGCGTATTCCTGCCAGCCAACGTGGCTGGCCAGCAGTTCGCCGAGGGTGTCGAGCCAGTGCGCGAAGGGCTGGGCGAGCTCCAGGCGCAGCGGTAGCGGCAAGCATTTCTCGTAGCGGCCGAGGCTGCCGGCCAGGGCCTCGTAGTCCTGCCGGCAGTCATGTTGCCAGCCGCCCAGGTAGTGCGTCTGGCCGGCGATGCGGGCGAGCAGGGCCCACCAGGCGGCCTGCAGCAGGGTGGCGATGGAGGTCTGGCGGGCTTCGGCCAGTGCGCCGAGGCGGCTGCTCAGTTCGGCGGGTAGTTCCGCGCGCTGGATGCCGGCTGGCACCGCGTCGGCGGTGTCGGCCGCCATCCGGTAAGGCAGGCGCAGGGCCGCCGGCTGGTCCAGTCCGGCCCAGTAGGCGCGGCCCGCCGCGGCACTGTCGTCGGCATCCAGCTCGCTGCGCCAGTCGATGAATTGCGAGTACTGGAAGACTTCATCGGCGAGCTGCGCGGGGTCGGCATAGGCGCTCTGCCACTCCAGCAGCAGGGCGATTAGGGTCTCCCGGTCGCCGGCGCAAGGGGCGACATACAACGCAAGGCGCCATGCCTGCTCGTCCAGGCGGGCCAAGAGGACGCGCACGAGCTGGCCGTTCTCCAGGTCGAACGGCTGGCCGCGCAGGGCCTCGTGGCGCTCGCGCAACCGGGCGTCCGCATCGACGGCGCCGCGCAGATCCAGATCGTGCCAGTCCGCGGCGGCGGCACTCGGCAGTTGGCGCAGGCCGCGGTACAGGGTGGAGGGGCGCAGGGCCATGCGCAGGCCGTCATGACGCGCCAGCACCTGCTCCAGGGCCATGCGCAGGCGTGTTTCCTCCAGCGCGCCGCTGAGCCCCAGGCGCATCTGCGGCGCGGCCAGTCCGGCGTTGAGCGCGGCCTGTTGTTCGGGGCTCAGGGGCAATCCTTCGTCGATCATCGGTTCAATCCAAAACGTGGGTGGAATTAATGCGAGCAGCTTGTCCGTTTCCATCACGGCTCGATAACGAGGTCCGCGGGCGCATGCAAATCGCCCATGGCCACCACGATCTTGCGCGGCCCCTCATAGGGGTCGCGGGCGTGGGCGGCGAGCAGGTTGTCGAGCATCACCACGTCGCCGCGCTGCCAGTCGAACCGCACGGCGCACTGCTCGTAGAGGTGGCCGAGCAGCTCCATGGTCGCGTCCTCGATCGGGCTGCCGTCGCCGTAGTAGACGTGGCGCGGCATGCGCTCCAGGCCGAGGCGGGTGAGCAGGTCCTCGCGCACTTCCGGCTCCAGGCAGAACACGTGGTGCAGCTGCACCTGGTTGAAGAAGCTGCGCTCGCCGCTGATGGGGTGGCGGATCACCGCCGGGCAGCGGGTGCGGGTCTGCAGCTCGTCGCCCGCCAGCCAGACGAACTCGGTGCCGCTGGCCCGGCACTGGGCTTCCACCACGGCGCGCTCGTCGGTCTTGAAGAATTCCTGCCAGCTCACGTCGAAGCGCTCGGTGAAGGTGCGCACGTACAGCAGCCCCTTGCGCTCGAAGGTCGCCGCCAGTTCGGCGGGCAGGCGCCGGTACAACTCGCGGCAGTCGACGATGGGCGTGGCGCCGCCCACCGGCGACGGCTGCTCGCAGTAGAACCACTGCTTGCGCGGCGAGCGCGGCAGGTGGGCGCTCTCGTTGTGGTAGAGGATCATCTGCCGCTCCGGGTAGGGGGTGGAACGGTAGATGTTGCGCCCGCCTTCCTTCTTCGGCAGGTCGCCGTAGCCGCCGAACAGCCCGGGGTGGAGGGCCTCGGCGAAGGCCTCGAAGTCGGCGATGCCGCTCAGGGCGAAGCCGCGGAAGAGCAGGCCGGCATGGCGGCAGAGCAGCTCGTCGACCTGCGCCCGGGCGCGTTCGGCCCAGGCGACGGGGTCGAGATCGGCGACCGCCGGTTCCACCAGCAGGGGGAAGTCGCGCTCGGCGCTGAGCGGGCGGGTCTTGATCAGCGGGCGCGGCGCGGCGGGGCCGCGGGCCGGCAGTTTCTTCAGCTTGTCCAGCTTGGCGTTCAGGTCCGGGCGCTTGCCCATGACGGGGGACTCCTGGTGTGGCGTCGGGGGAGGGGCCAGCACGGCTTCAGGCTGTGCGGCAGCCTGTTCGAGGATGGCCAGCCAGTCGGCGGCCAGTGCGGCGATGCGCTCGGGCTTGAACAGGGCGCGGGCGTAGACCCAGTCGCCCTGCAGGCCGTCGGCGGTCGGTTCGAGGAACAGGGCCATGTCGAACTTGCTGGTGCGTTCGGCGGGCGGCAGCAGCTCCACCTCCAGGCCGGGGATGGCGAAGCGGCCCTGCGGGGTGTTCTGCAGGACGAACAGCGCCTGCACCAAGGGGTTGCGGTTGCGCTCGCGGGGCACCTCCAGCGCCTCGACGATGCGGTCGAACGGCAGCGCCTGGTGTTCGAAGGCGGCCAGGCAGGTCTGCTTGGTGCGCTCCAGCAGGTCGACGAAACGCGCGCCTTCGCCCAGTTGCGAGCGCAGCGGCAGCACGTTGACGAAGAAGCCGATCAGCCCCTCCAGTTCGGCGGCCTCGCGGCCGGCCACGTCAGTGCCGAGCAGCAGGTCGCGGCTGCCGGTAATGCGGTGCAGCAACAGCTGGAAGGCAGACAGCAGCACCATGTACAGGCTGGCCCCTTGGGCCTGGGCCAGCGCCTGCAGACGCGCCACCAGCGCGGCCGGCACCCGGAAGGCATGGGCGGCACCGGCGCTGTTCGCCTGGGCCGGGCGTGGCAAGTCGCTCGGCAGCGCCAGCACCTGGGGCGCGCCGGCCAGGGCCTGGCGCCAGAAGGCGATGTGGCGCTGCAGGCGCTCGCCTTGCAGGCAGTCGCGCTGCCACAGGGCGTAGTCGGCGTACTGCACCGGCAGGGGCGGCAGCGCGGCGGGAACGCCGTCGCGCAGACTCTGGTAGAGGCGACTGAACTCGTCGACCAGTACGCCCACCGACCAACCGTCGGCGACCATGTGGTGCAGGGCCAGGTGCAACAGGTGGTGCTGCTCGTCGAGCTTGAGCAGGGCGGCACGCAGCAGTGGCGCCTGGGTCAGGTCGAAGGGCCGGCGCAGGTGTTCCAGGCTGTCGCGGGCGGCCTCGGCGTCACGCGCGGCGGCGGGCAGGGCACTGAGGTCGCGGTAGGGCAGGGCGACGTCGAGCGCCGGGGCGATCACCGCCCAGGGCTCGCCGTCGATCTCCGGGTAGGCGCTGCGCAGCACCTCATGGCGTTGCAGCAGCGCGGCGAAGGTGGCGCGCAGGGCCTCGACGTCCAGCGCGCCGCGCAGGCGCAGGGTGGCGGCCATGTTGTAGGCGGCGGAGGCGCCCTGCAGGCGGTCCACCAGCCACAGACGCTGCTGGCTGAGGGACAGCGGCATGCGCGCCTGGCGCGCTACCGGACGCAGCGCCGGCAAGCTGTCCGGGGCCCTGCCGCAGGCGTCGATGCGCTCGGCCATCTGCCACAGGCGCGGCGCCTCGAACAGCGCGCGCAAGGGTAACTCGGCGGCGAGGTCGCGGCGCACGCGGGCGAGCAGCCGGGTGGCCAGCAGCGAGTGGCCGCCGGCCTCGAAGAAGTGGCTCTGGCGGCCCAGCGCCTGGGGCGGCAGCAGCTCCGCCCAGAGCGCGGCGAGGCGCCGTTCGGTCGCCGTGCGCAGCGGCTCCAGCGCCTGCTCGGCCAGTTGCGGCAGCGGCAGGGCCTTGCGCTCCACCTTGCCGTTGGCGTTGAGCGGCCACTGCTCCAGGCGTACCCAGGCGGCGGGCAGCATGTAGGCCGGCAGCTCGCCGCGCAGATGCTCGGCGAGGGCGCTGTCGCTGGCCTCGTCAGTGCCTTGCCAATAGGCCACCAGCAGCTCGCTGTCGCCCAGGCGGCACAGACAGACCAGCGCGCGCTGCACGGCGGGATGGCGTTCCAGGCAGGCCTCGATTTCGCCCGGCTCGATGCGGAAGCCGCGCAGCTTGAGCTGGAAGTCCTTGCGGCCGAGGTATTCCAGCACGCCGTCCTCGCGCCAGCGCGCCAGGTCGCCGCTCAGGTACAGGCGGCTGCCCGCCGGGCCGAACGGGTTGGGCACGAACACCGCGGCGGTGCGCGCCGGGTCCGCCAGGTAGCCGCGGCTGACGCCGATGCCGCCGATCGCCAGTTCGCCGGGCACCCCTATGGGCAGCGGATCGAGCGCGCTGTCCACCACGTACAGCTCGGCGCCGGCGGTGGGCCGGCCGATGGCCACGCTGCCGCCGTCCGCTGGCGCTTCGTGCAGGGGCTGGAAGGCCACGTCGTCGGAGCATTCGGCCGGGCCGTAGGCGTTCATCAGCGGGATGTGCGGGTAGCGGGCCAGCCAGGCGCGGGCGGTCGGCGCCGGCAGCGCCTCGCCGGTGGGCAGCACCCAGCGCAGGGCCGGCAGCTCGATGGCGCTGTCGCCCTGTACCTCGAGCATGGCCTGGAGCAGCGCGGGCACCGGCTCCAGCAGGCTGACCTGGCGGCTGGCGAGCAGGTCGAGCAGCGCCAGCGGGTCGCGCACCACCGCGTCCGGCACTATTTCCACGCAGGCGCCGAACAGCGGCGCGCTGAGGGTCTGCCAGACGGAGATATCGAAGCAGGCCGGCGCGGTCTGGGCGATCACGTCGTGCTCGCCGAGGCCCAGCGGCTCGACCTTGGCCAGCATGTTGTTGAGCATGCCGGCGCGCGGGACCATCACGCCCTTGGGTTGGCCGGTGGAGCCGGAGGTGAACAGCACGTAGGCCAGCTGCTGCGGGCGGGCCGGCGCGCTCGGCAGGCGTCCGGAGGTGCTGTGCTCCAGCAGCTGCGCCGGGGTGGCGACGGGGCCGTCGTAGCCCTCGGCCAGGCGCTCGCGATACGCCTCGGCGCATACCGCCAGCGGCCGGCCGGCGCGCTGCAGCACCTGCTGCCAGCGTGCCGGCGGCTGGCTGGGCTCCAGCGGCAGCCAGGCGGCGCCGGCGCGCAGGGTGGCGACCATCAGGCAGAGCAGATCCAGGCCGCGCTCGGCGAGCAGCGCCACCGGCTGGTCCGGGCCGACGCCCAGGGCGTTCAGGCCGCGGGCCAAGCGTTCGGAGCGCTGCCACAGCTGGGCGTAGCTCAGGCGCTCGCCGCCGCAGCGGGCGACGCTGCGTTCGGGGTGCAGGGCGACGCGGGCGGCGACCCGCGCCTCCCAGTCGGGCTGCAGCGCGTAGTCCGCCGGGTGGCTGCCCCAGGCGTCCAGTTGCTGGCGTTCGGCGGCGCCGAGCAGCGGGAGGTCGGCGAGCCTGCCTGTGCCTTCGGCCAGCGCCAGTAGCACTTCGCGCAGGTGCCCGGCCAGGCGTTGCAAGGCGGCCACCGGCAAGCGCCGGACATCGGCGCTGAGCAGCAGTTCCAGTTCGCGGCCGGGCAGGACTTCCAGGGTCAGGCCATAGCTGGTCTGCTCCAGGTTATCCAGGGCCTGCAGGGTCAGCGAGCCGGCCTGTAGGCGGCGTTCGGCGGCGGCCGGCAGGTTCTGGAACACCAGCAGGGTATCGAACAGCGCGGCGCCGCGCGGGCTGGCCTGGAGAATCTCGGCCAGCGGCGTCTGCTCGTGCTCGCGCAGCGCCACGGCGGCGCGCTGCACGGCCTGGAGGAAGGTCGCCGGGTCCTGTCGCGGCTCGATCTTCAGACGCAGTGGCAGGGTGTTGATGAACACCCCGAGCATCCGTTCCGCCCCCGGCAGTTCGCTGGGGCGGCCGCTGCTGGTGATGCCGAAGACCACCTCGGGCTGGTCGTTGTAGCGCGCCAGCAGCAGCGCCCAGGCGGCCTGGACCAGGGTATTGAGGGTGACACCGGTCCGCCGCGCGGCGCCGTTCAGGCGGGCGCTGGCTCCGGCGTCGAGGCGCAGGTGGTGGGTGCGATGGTCCACCGCCTCGCCGGGGCGCGGCGCGGCCAGCTGCGGCAGCGAACCGGCACCTTCGAAGCCGGCCAGGCGCTCCGCCCAGAAGCGCAGGGAGTCCCGCGCGGGCTGGGCGGCCAGCCAGCCGATATAGTCGCGGTAGGGCGGGCGCGGCGGCGGCGTTTCGCCCTGGTAGCGGGCGAGGATCTCGTCGAGCAGCGATACCGAGCTCCAGCCGTCGGCGATCAGGTGGTGGCGGCTCCACACCAGCCACCAGCGTTGCTCGCCGAGCTGCATCAGGGCCAGGCGCTGCAGCGGGGGGCGGGCCGGGTCGAAGCCCTGGCGGCGGTCGTCGCGGCAATAGTCGGCCAGGGCCTGGCGGCAGTCGTCCTCGTCGCGGCCGCGCCAGTCGAGCAGGCGCACCGGCAGCTCGAGGTCGCGATGCACGCATTGCAGCGGCTCGTCCAGGCCCTGCCAGAGCATGCCGGTGCGCAGCAGCGGATGGGCCGCCGTCGCGGCCCGCCAGGCCTCGATGAGGCGCTGCGCCACGAAGGGACCGTTCAGCTCGGCCTGCAGCTGGTTGTGGTAAACCCCGCTGCCGTCTTCCAGCAGGCTGTGGAACAGCAGGCCCTTCTGCAGCGGGGACAGGGGATAGGCGTCTTCCAGCTCGGTGTTGGTCAGCTCGCCCAGACGTTCGGCCGGCAGCGGCGACAGCGCGAAGGGCGCCAGTGTCTTGGCCGCTGGCGCGGCTTCGGCAGCCGGCGCGGCGCTGCGTTGGGCCAGCAAGGCGGCCAGGGCTGCCACGCGGGGATGCTCGAACAGCTCCTTGGGGGTGAAGCGCAGGCCGGCCTGACGGGCCTTGGCGATCAGTTGCAGGGCGAGGATGGAGTCGCCGCCCTGGGCGAAGAAGTCATCCTCGCGGCCGATGGCCGGGTTGCCCAGCAGCTCGCGCCAGAGTGCCAGCAGGCGGTTTTCCAGCTCGCTGGCCGGGCTATCGAGACGAGCGGCGAGGGCGGCGATGGTCGGCTCGGCGAACAGCTGTTTGGGGGTGAACTTCAGGCCCTGCTGGCGGGCCTTGGCGATCAGCTGCAGGGCCAGGATGGAGTCGCCGCCGAGGGCGAAGAAGTTGTCTTGTATGGACACCGTGTCGCGGCCGAGCAGTGCGCACCACAGCTCGGCCAGGGTGCTTTCCACGGCATTGCGCGGCGCGCCTTCGGCTAAAGCCGGGGCGGCCTTGGCCGGCGCCTGCGGCAGCTGCTGGCGGTCCACCTTGCCGTTGCCCAGGCGCGGCAGCTCGGCCAGTTCGACGAAGGCGGCGGGCATCATGTAGTCCGGGAGCCGGGCCGCCAGTCGCTCGCGCAGCTCATCCAGGTCCAGGGTGCCGGCGGCCACCAGATAGGCCACCAGCCGCTGTCCGGAACCCTGTCCGCTCGGTTGCGCCAGCACCACCGCGTCGCGCAGTTGCGCGCAGGTTTGCAGGCAGGCCTCGATCTCGCCCAGCTCGACGCGGAAGCCGCGGATCTTCACCTGATGGTCGATGCGGCCGAGGAACTCGATGGCCCCGCCCGGCAGCAGGCGGGCGCGGTCGCCGGTGCGGTACAGGCGGCCGCCAGCGGCGGCGAAGGGATCGGGGATGAAACGTTCGGCGGTGAGCGACGGCTGGCCCAGGTAGCCGCTGGCGACGCCTGGACCGCCGATGTACAGCTCGCCGGCCGAGCCCATGGGCAGCGGATTGAGGTAGCGGTCCAGCACCTGCACGCTGACGTTGGCCAGCGGCGTGCCGACCGGCGCATAGCCGGAGAGTGTGGGAGCGTCGGACGCTACCGCGTGGGTCAGGCAGCCGACGGTGGTCTCGGTCGGGCCGTAGTGATTGACGATGCGGCAGTCCGGCGCCAGCTCGCGCAGGCGGCGCAGCAGGGCCAGGTCCAGCCCCTCGCCGCCGAGCACCAGGCAGCGGCGCGGCAGCAGGCGGGCCGGGTCGCTCGCGGCGAGCAGGGCCTTGAGGTGCGACGGCACAATCTTCAGGCAGTCCAGCGGCTGGCGGGCGAAGTCTTCGGCCAGGGCCTGCGGGTCGCTCGCCAGGGCGTCGTCGATCAGCCGCAGCGTGCGTCCGCTGAGCAGCGCGCCGAACCAGGCGGTGTAGCCGAGGTCCGCCGCCACCGTGGCGAGCGCACCGAGGCTGGCCTGCTCCGGCAGCTGCAGGGCCTGCAGTACGCCCACTACGTAATGGATCAGGTTGCCCTGGCTGACCACCACGCCCTTGGGCTGGCCGGTGGAGCCGGAGGTGTAGATCAGGTAGGCCGGTTGCGCGGGATGGGCGACGACCCTGGGCGCGGGCGGCGCCTCCTGCGCATGGTCCAGGTCCAGCCAGACGTGGCCGGCGAATTCGCCGGGGGCTTGTCCCTGGCCCACCAGCAGCGCGGCGCGGCTGTCGTCCAGCATGTGCCGGCGCCGCGCGGCGGGCAGCGCCGGATCGAGGCAGAGATAGGCGGCGCCCAGCTTCCAGGCGGCGACCATGGCGGTGAGTAGCGCGCGGCCACGGGGCAGGGCCAGGGCCGCCACCTGGCCCTGGCGCAGGCCGGCGGCGTACAGGCGGTCGGCCAGGCGCTGCGCGGCGTGGTCGAAGGCGGCGTAATCGAGGCTGCCCTCGACATCCTGCAGGGCGATGCGCCGCGGGTGCAGAGCCGCCTGCCGTTCGAACGCCGCCAGGGCGTTGGCCTGCGTCGGCGCCTGGAGCGGCCCGGTGAGCCGCGAGGCATGCGCCGGCGGGCAGATCGGCAGCTCGCTCAGGCGCGCCTCGGGGTGGGCCACGGCGGCGCGGGCGAAGGCGAGAAAATGCTCGGCCATGCGGGCTATGCGCTCGGCGCCGAACAGGTCGTCACGGTAGCGCCACTGCGCCAGCAGTCGGTGGCCATTGTCCTGCCAGCGCAGGTTCAGCTCGTTGGCGGCGCCGCGCTGGGTGGCGAAGTACTCGTGCAGGCTGTAGTCGGCCAGCGCCCGTTCGCGGCGGCTGGGCAGGTAGGTGAGCATATGGCGGAACAGGCTGGCCCCCTGCGGCATGCGGGCCAGCGGATAGCGGCGATGGCGCAGCACTTCGCGTAGCTGCACCGAGGTCGCGTGCAGACAATCGATCAGCCGTGGGTTGCCGGCGAAGCGGGCGCGCAACGGCAGGGAGTTGAGGGTGTAGCCGATTAGTTGTTTGTACTTGGCCTTGTGCCGGTCCATGGCGGGCGTGCCGATAAGGAAGTCATCCTGATCGGCATAGCGGTGCATGAAGACCTGCGTCAGGCCGGCGAGCAGCACGAAGGGGCTGATCTTCAGGCGTTCGGCCAGGGCCCTCAGCGCCAGGCTGTCGCTTTCTTCGAACCATTGCTCCAGCTCGCTGCCCGTGTGACTCGGGGCAGGCGGGCGCGGGTGGTCGGGCGTCAGCTCCAAGGGCGCCGGCGAACCGGCCAGGTGATCGCGCCAGAACGTCGCCAGCTTCTCCCCTTCGGCGTCGCCCAATAGTGCATGCTGCTCGTCCAGCCAGGCGAAATACAGGCCGGGCTCCGGCAGCCTGGGCGGCTGCCCGTTACCCAGCGCCTCATAAGTGGCGAAAGTCAGCTCCAGCATCCACTCGACGCTGAAGAAGTCGCCGGCGATATGGTGGAAGGCGGCACACATGTACAGCCGCTGCTGGCCGCACAGCAGATGCAGGCGGCAGACCCGCCCCTGCTCCAGGTCGAAGGGCAGGTCGGCATGCCGCTCCAGCCACGCCTTGGCGCCGGACTCGTCACGTTCGCTGCGTTCGACCAGCACATCCGCCGCGATGCGCTCGGGCTGAACCATCCACAACTGGCCGTCTTCCTCACGGTAGGCGCAATGCAGCGCCTCGAAGTGGGCCACCACCAGGGCGAAGGCGGCGCACAGCCGGTCGGTATCCAGGTCGGCGCGCAGCTCGCGGGCTAGCACCATGTTGTAGGCAGGGCTGTCGGGATTCAGCCGGTGGAAGGTCCATAGCGCCCGCTGGCCATGACTGGCGAGGTGTTTGTGCAAGGTCGTCATGCTCACTCCTGCGCCGGCTCGGCCATGGCCACGATCACCTTGCGCGATCCCTTGAAGCTGGCGCGGCCATGCGCCACCAGCATGTTGTCGAGCATCAGCACGTCGCCTTGCTGCCAGGGGAAGCGCACCGTGCAGGCGTCGAGTACGTCGCGGATCTGCGCCAGGGCATCCTCTTCCAGCGGGCTGCCGTCGCCGTAGTAGACGTTGCGCGGTAGGTCCAGCGGGTCCTCGACCACCGCCAAGAGGCCCTCGCGCACGGCGGGGGCGAGGTTGGAGACATGGAACAGGTGGGCCTGGTTGAACCAGACCATGTCACCGGTACGGGGGTGGCGTGCCACCGCCTGGCAGACCTGGCGGGTGCGCAGCTCGCCGTCGGCCTTCCATTCGAACTCGATGCGGCCCGCCCGGCAGAAGCGCTCCACCTCGGCGCGGTCGGCGGTGTTGAACGCCTGCTCCCAGGGCAGGTCCAGGCCGTTGCCGTAGTTGCGCACGTACATCAGGCGGCGCTCGGCGAAGCGCTCGCGCAGTGCCGGGTCGAGGCGTCGGTAGATCAGGCGGCTGTCGGCGATAGGGGTTTCGCCGCCCTCGACGCTCGGTTGCACGCAGTGGAACCAGATCTTCAACGGCCAGGCGAGGGTATAGGACTGCTCGTTGTGCAGAGGAATGACCTGGTGGGCGGGATATTCGGTGGAGGTGTACACGCCTTGCTCCACCGCCTGGCGCGGGGTGGAGCCGAACTCGTAGCCGAGCAACTCGTGGCCGAAGGCGCGCGCCAATTGCTGGAACGGCTGCTCGCCGAGCACATCGAAGCCGCGCAATAACAGACCACCCACGTCCGGCAGGCGAGTTCGCGCGAGCTCCTGCAAGGCCGGCAGCCAGTGCCGCCAGTTGCCGTCTCCCTCCGGCGGCTCGACCAACAGTGGCAACGCCCCTTCCGTGCGCAGTGCCCGCACGATCAGCCCATCCCCCAGTGCAGCTTGAATCAACATGGAATCCTCTTGCGGGCGGACCGAAACCCCAGGTCCGCGATCCGCTGCTCATTCTGAGTAGTTGTTAGTCATAGCTATTTGTAAAGCTTAATAATAATAATTATCATTGAAAAAGCAACGCTAATCCTGCTCGCTGCCCGCCGGGACGAGCATCTCTGTGAACCGATCGAGGAAGTACGATGAGCTGGAACAGTCCCGAGACCCGTTTCGTAGTAGTGGCCAACCACGAGGAGCAGTACTCCATCTGGCCGGACTACAAAGAGATTCCCGCTGGCTGGCGCGCGCTGGACAAGCAGGGCAGCAAGGAAGAGTGCCTGGCCTACATCGAAGAGGTGTGGACCGACATGCGCCCACTCAGCCTGCGTCAGGCCCTGCAGGAACAAGGGCAGGGCTGATGGGCGCGGCGAGCAACCCCTGGTTCTCTGTGCCCGTGCCGCTCGGTGGGGCGGCCCGTCTGCGCCTGTATTGCTTCCCCTATGCCGGCGCCGGGCACACCGTTTACCAGCACTGGTGCGACCGTCTGGGCGAGGGCGTGGAAGTTGCTTTGGTCAAGCTGCCGGGACGCGGCGCGCGGTTCAACGAACCCCGCGCCGAATCCCTGGCCGAACTGGCCGAGGCCCTGGCGCAGGCGATCGCCGGGGGGCAGTCGGCGACCCAGCCATTCGCCTTGTTCGGTCACAGTATGGGCGCGTTGCTCGCCTTCGAGACGGCAAGGGCGTTGCGCGGCCGAGGTCTCGCGCCCTCGGCCTTGCTGGTATCGGCACGCACCGCGCCGGCCGCCCACGGTTGGCGGGAGCGGGTCTGCGACCTGCCCGCGGCGCAGTTCCTGGAGGTGATCCGCGGCATGAACGGTCTGCCGCAGGAAGTATTGGACAATCCCGAATGGCTGGACCTGTTCCTGCCGATCATCCGCGACGATTTCGCCCTCTGCGAAGACTACCGCTACAGCGCCGCGCCGCCGCTGTCCTGCCCCATTCACGTGCTGGCCGGGCAGGCCGACGCCGGGGTGCCCGTGCCGCTGCTCGCCGGCTGGACGGAGGAGACCACGGGTGACTGTCGGACCTGGCTGTTTCCCGGTGGCCACTTCTATCTGTTCGAGCAGGAGGCCGAGTTGCTCGGTCTCCTGCAGCGCTTGCTGGCGACCAACGAGGCTCGGCATGCGACTGGCTGAGCGCAACATCCAGGTGTGGCGGGTCGCTCTCGACGGCGCGCCGGTCTCCCTGGATCGACTCAGTCCGGCCGAACGGGCACGGGCGCAGCGCTACCAATGCTCGCGCGCCCGCCATTGCTTCGTGCAGACCCGCGCCGCCTTGCGTCAGGTGCTCGGCGGCTGTCTCGGCCTGCCGCCGGAGGGCGTCGTGCTGGAGGAGGGCTGCCACGGCAAGCCGCGCCTGGCCGCCGCCCTGCCGCGCCTCGAGTTCAATGTCAGCCACAGTGGCCAGCTGGCGCTGATCGCGCTGTCCAAGGTTCCGCTTGGCATCGACTTGGAACTCATCGACCCAGAACTGGACTGGCGCGAGTTGGCGCCGGCCTGCTGCCACCCGCAAGAGCTGCAGACGCTGCTGGCCTTGCCGGAGCGGGAGGCGCGCATTCGCCTGCTGCGTCTGTGGACGCTCAAGGAAGCCTATCTGAAAGGGACGGGTGAGGGCTTGAGCGTGCCGCTCGACGGCATCCGCCTGGACGGTCGGGGCCATGCCTGGGCCGTCGCAGGCGATGACCATTGGTGTCTGCGCCCCCTGACGCTCCCATCCGGCTACCTGGGCAGCGTCGCCACGCCCATCGAGAACCCACTCATTTGCCTGCAATCGCTGGATCTGGATGCAGGTCCTTCAACCACCTTGTTCCTCTCCGCCAAGGGAAACCGCACCATGGAACATCCTGTGAACCTCCATTCCGCCAGCACCTTCACGCTGGAGCATTTCCGCCGCCAGGGCCCGCGCGAGCTGGGCAGCAACGCCTACCTGCAACGCCAGAGCGCCCGCGAATCGAATGCCCGTTCGTATCCGCGCCGCATTCCGCTGGCGCTGCAGGAGGCCCACGGCATTTACGTGCGCGACACCCAGGGCCAGCTGTTCATGGACTGTCTGGCCGGCGCCGGCACCCTGGCGCTCGGGCATAACCATCCGGTCGCCATCGCCGCCATGCGCCAGGCGCTGGATACAGGCTTGCCGCTGCATACCCTCGATCTCACCACGCCGGTGAAGGACCGTTTCGTCGAAGAGTTGTTCGCCGCATTGCCGGAGAACTTTGCCAGGCATGCGCGCATCCAGTTCTGCGGGCCGAGCGGGTCGGACGCCATCGAAGCCGCGCTGAAGCTGGCGAAGATCGCCAGCGGGCGCAAGTCCATCCTGGCCTTCGCCGGCGGCTACCATGGCATGACTCATGGTTCCCTGAGCCTGATGGGCAACCTGGGGCCGAAACAGGGGTTGGGTTCCTCGGTCAGCGACGTGCACTTCCTGCCCTATCCCTACGACTATCGCTGCCCGTTCGGCCTCGGCGGCGAGGCGGGCATCGATGCCGGGCTGCACTACATCGAGCAGATGTTGAGCGACCCGGAGTCCGGCGTGCTGCCGCCGGCGGCGGTGGTGGTGGAGGTGGTGCAGGGCGAGGGTGGGGTGATTCCGGCGCCGGCGCGCTGGCTGCAGGGGTTGCGGCAGATCACTCGCAAACACGGCATCGCCCTGATTCTGGACGAAGTGCAGACCGGCCTGGGTCGTACCGGCCGACTGTTCGCCTTCGAGCATGCCGGCATCGAGCCGGACGTGCTGGTGTTGTCCAAGGCCATCGGCGGCGGCCTGCCCATGGCGGTGATGGTGTACCGGGAAGAACTGGACACCTGGAAGCCCGGCGCCCATGCCGGCACTTTCCGCGGTAACCAGTTGGCCATGGCCGCCGGTGCGGCGACCCTGCGGCACATCCTCGGCGAGAACCTGGCGACCCATGCCGAAGCCATGGGCGAGCGCCTGATGCGTCACCTTCGCAGCCTCCAGGCAGACTATCCATGCATTGGCCAGGTACGAGGTCGCGGGCTGATGGTCGGTGTGGAAATAGTCGCTTCGGAAACCCCTGGCGTGGGTGCGCCCGCGGCATTCACTGCTCTGGCCCAGGCGCTGCAGCGGCAGTGCCTGAGGCTTGGTGTCATCCTTGAGCTGGGAGGACGACATGGTGCTGTCGTGCGCTTCCTGCCGCCGCTGATCATCCAGGCGGAGGAGATCGATTTACTGGCGGAGCGCTTCCAGGACGGGCTGCGTAGTGCCTTGCATGAGCTGACCGGTAAGGCATTGCATATCGCCTGAGTTCGCCTCCAAGGATGGGGGCTATGGCTGGTAAGGGAGTAGTGCGGATAAGAGGAGAGGTTCCGTTGGAGCCTGACGCTCCTGGCGACAGGTGACCGAGGCGGCTGCTAAGCTGCCGGCGGTTCTCATGCAAAGGGAGATGACAGCATGCAAGGCAAATACTGGCTGGCGACGCTGGCCTTGGGGTTCTGTGTGCAGGCGGGGGCGACCAGTTTCGTGGTCACGACCGACGGCCTAGTGAACACGGTGGACAGCACCACCGATGCCACCTCCTCCACCTTCGGTGACGACAAGATTGTGCGCGAGGCCCGGGATGACGCGGCCAGCTTCGTCGCCAGCGATGGCGCCATCCGCGGCGTTCGTCTGGAAGCGGCTCTGCGGCATATCCGCGCCAAGCAGCCCGAGTTGCAGGCGGATGATATGCGCCTGGCCAGGGCGATTCTCGCGCTCTGAGCGGTAGAAGAATGAAAAACGGCGCCCAAGGGCGCCGTTTTCGTTGGCCGTGGCGTTATACGCCGAGCTTGTCGCGCAGGCTGTAGTACCAGGCGCCGATGGCGCTGAACGGAACCTGGAACAGGCGGCCACCCGGGAAGGGGTAGTGCGGCAGGCTGGCAAAGGCGTCGAAACGCTCGGCCTGGCCGCGCAGGGTTTCGGCGATCAGCTTGCCGGCCAGGTGGGTGTAGGTCACGCCATGGCCGCTGCAGCCCTGGGAATAGTAGATGTTGTCGCCGATACGGCCGACCTGGGGCAGGCGCGACAGGGTCAGCAGGAAGTTGCCGGTCCAGGCGAAATCGATCTTCACATCCTTCAGCTGGGGGAAGGTCTTGAGCATCTTCGGGCGGATGATCGCCTCGATGTTCGCCGGGTCGCGGGCGCCGTAGACCACGCCGCCGCCGAAGATCAGGCGCTTGTCGGCGGACAGGCGATAGTAGTCGAGCAGGTAGTTGCAGTCCTCGACGCAGTAGTCCTGCGGCAGCAGGCTCTTGGCCAGTTCGTCCGACAGCGGCTCGGTGGTGATCACCTGGGTGCCGCAAGGCATGGACTTGCTGGCCAGTTCCGGCAGCAGGTTGCCCAGGTAGGCGTTGCCGGCCACTACCACGAACTTGGCCTTAACCCGGCCCTTCGGCGTGTGCACCACGGGATTGGCGCCGCGTTCGACACGCACGGCCGGACTCTGTTCATGAATGACGCCGCCCAGCGATTCCACGGCGGCGGCTTCGCCCAGGGCCAGGTTGAGCGGATGGATATGGCCGCCGCTCATGTCCAGCATGCCGCCGACATAGGCGTCGGTGTCCACCACTTCACGGATGCGCTTCTCGTCCATCAGCTCCAGCTGGGTATGGCCGTAGCGCTCCCAGAGTTTCTTCTGCGACTCCAGGTGCTTCATGTGCTTGGTGGTGTTGGCGGCGAACACGCCGCCGTCCTTCAGGTCGCACTGGATGTCGTACTTGGCGATGCGCTCACGGATGATGCGGCCGCCCTCGAAGGCCATGTCGCCGAGCAGCTTGGCGTGCTTCGGGCCGACGGTGCGTTCGATCACGTCGATGTCACGGCTGTAGCTGTTGACGATCTGGCCGCCATTGCGGCCGGAGGCGCCGAAACCGACCTTGGCGGCTTCGAGAATGGTGACCTTGAAGCCGTTCTCCAGTAGGAACAGGCCGGTGGAGAGACCGGTGTAGCCGGCGCCGATGATGCAGACGTCGGTCTCGACCTCACCTTGCAGCTCGGGGCGCTCCGGTACCGGGTTGGCGGAGGCGGCGTAATAGGACTGGGGGTAGGGAGTGTGCGTCATATTTGAACCTATGTTCTTTATTTTTTACGATGTGAGCGAATGCTACCCGAGGCAAAATTCGCCGGCTAGCCTCTGTGCAAAATTTTTAACGTCCTGCTGTGCAGCAAAAAATCCACTTTTTCAGAGAGTTAGAGAAAAAAGGTGTTGACACTCGGACGGATATCCCTAAAATGCGCAGCCATTGCAGGCACATAGCTCAGTTGGTTAGAGCACCACCTTGACATGGTGGGGGTCGTTGGTTCGAGTCCAATTGTGCCTACCAAATTAGAAAGGGGTCGTAGATACGACCCCTTTTTTATTGGCTGCTTGTCAGAGCATAGGCTTTCTGAAAGCATCCGTGATTCCGTTTACTTCCAGTGACTGCGGTCTGTCCGGTTTGCCGCAAGGCTCCTGCCATCGTCAGGCAGGTATGCCGCCGGATCGCTTCCTGGCTCATCCCAACCCACGTGGCCTTTGGTAGGGGTCACCACTAGGAGAGGAGGCGCCATGCCCATCATCACTCTTCCCGACGGCAGTCAGCGTTCGTTCGATCGCCCCGTTTCCGTGCTCGAAGTGGCGCAGTCCATCGGCGCCGGCCTGGCCAAGGCCACCCTGGCCGGCAAGGTCAATGGCAAGCAGGTGGATGCCTGCGATCTGATCGAGAGCGACGCGACCCTGCAGATCATCACGCCGAAGGACGAGGAGGGGATGGAGATCATTCGCCACTCCTGCGCGCACCTGGTTGGTCACGCGGTCAAGCAGCTCTACCCGAACGCCAAGATGGTGATCGGCCCGGTGATCGACGAAGGCTTCTATTACGACATCGCCATCGATCGTCCCTTCACGCCGGAAGACCTGGCGGCCATCGAGAAGCGCATGGCCGAACTGATCGACAAGGATTACGATGTCATCAAGAAGATGACGCCGCGCGCCGAGGTCATCGAGCTGTTCAGGGCTCGCGGCGAGGAATACAAGCTGCGCCTGATCGACGACATGCCGAACGAGACGGCCATGGGTCTGTACTTCCACGAGGAGTACGTGGACATGTGTCGCGGTCCGCACGTGCCCAACACTCGTTTCCTCAAGGCCTTCAAGCTGACCAAGATTTCCGGTGCGTACTGGCGTGGCGACTCGAAGAACGAGCAGCTGCAGCGCGTGTACGGCACGGCCTGGGCGGACAAGAAGCAGCTGGCCGCCTACATCCAGCGCATCGAGGAAGCCGAGAAGCGCGACCATCGCCGCATCGGCAAGCAGCTGGACCTGTTCCACCTGCAGGAAGAGGCGCCGGGCATGGTGTTCTGGCATCCGAATGGCTGGAGCGTCTACCAGGTGCTGGAGCAGTACATGCGCCAGGTGCAGCGCGAGCACGGCTATGTCGAGGTGCGCACGCCGCAGGTGGTCGATCGCATCCTCTGGGAGCGCTCGGGGCACTGGTCCAATTACGCCGAGAACATGTTCACCACCGCCTCGGAAAATCGCGACTATGCGGTGAAGCCGATGAACTGTCCGTGCCACGTGCAGATCTTCAACCAGGGCCTGAAGTCCTACCGCGACCTGCCGCTGCGCATGGCCGAGTTCGGCTCCTGCCACCGCAACGAGGCCTCCGGCGCGTTGCATGGCATCATGCGTGTGCGCGGCTTCACCCAGGACGACGCGCACATCTTCTGCACCGAGGATCAGGTGAAGAAGGAGGCCTCCGACTTCATCAAGCTGACCCTGCAGGTCTACGCCGACTTCGGCTTCTCCGACATTTCCATGAAGCTGTCGACCCGTCCGGCCAAACGCGTGGGTTCCGACGAGCTGTGGGATCGCGCCGAGACCGCGCTGGCCGATGCGCTGAACGAGTCCGGCCTGGCCTGGGAATACCAGCCGGGCGAGGGTGCCTTCTACGGTCCGAAGATCGAATTCACCCTCAAGGACTGCCTGGGGCGGAGCTGGCAGTGCGGCACCCTGCAGTACGATCCGAACTTGCCGGAGCGCCTGGATGCCAGCTATATCGCCGAAGATAACAGCCGTACGCGCCCGGTTATGCTGCACCGCGCCATCCTCGGCTCCTTCGAGCGCTTCATCGGCATGCTCATCGAGCACTACGCCGGAGCCTTCCCGGCCTGGCTGGCGCCGACTCAGGCGGTGGTCATGAACATCACCGACAAGCAGGCCGATTTCGCCCTGGAAGTCGAACGGGCCCTGAATCAAAGCGGGTTCCGTGCCAAGTCCGACTTGAGAAACGAAAAAATCGGCTTTAAAATCCGCGAGCATACTTTGCTCAAGGTTCCCTATCTCCTGGTTATTGGCGACAGGGAAGTTGAGACTCGTGCCGTTGCTGTGCGTACCCGCGAAGGTGTCGACCTGGGCTCCATGCCCCTGGAACAGTTCGCCGAACAGCTCAAGCAAGCGGTTTCCCGGCGTGGTCGCCAAGATTCGGAGTAATCACTATTAAGCGTGAAATGAGACAGGATAAGCGGGCCGCCCCCAAGGCGCCGATCAACGAGAACATCACCGCCCGTGAAGTTCGTCTGATCGGTGCGGACGGCCAGCAGATTGGTGTGGTTTCGATCGACGAGGCGCTGCGCGCCGCCGAAGAGGCCAAGCTGGATCTGGTGGAGATCTCCGCGGATGCGGTACCACCGGTTTGCCGGATCATGGACTACGGCAAGCACCTGTTCGAGAAGAAGAAGCAGGCTGCTGCTGCGAAGAAGAACCAGCACCAGCAACAGATCAAAGAAATCAAGTTTCGTCCAGGGACGGAAGAAGGGGATTACCAGGTAAAGCTACGCAACCTGGTACGTTTCCTTAATGAAGGGGACAAGGCCAAGGTATCCTTGCGATTCCGTGGTCGTGAGATGGCCCACCAGGAGCTGGGGATGGAACTGCTGAAGCGGGTCGAAGCCGACCTCGCCGAAATCGGTACCGTCGAACAGCATCCCAAGCTGGAAGGACGCCAGCTGATGATGGTCATCGCTCCCAAGAAGCGTAAATAACCTCCCGGGCACTGGCAGGCCTGATGGTTATCAGTTGTTAATGAATGCGGAGTACTAAACATGCCAAAGATGAAAACCAAGAGCGGTGCAGCCAAGCGTTTCCTCAAGACCGCTGCCGGCTACAAGCACAAGCACGCTTTCAAGAGCCACATCCTGACCAAAATGTCCACCAAGCGTAAGCGTCAACTGCGCGGTAGCGAGCTGATGCATCCGTCGGACAAGGCAAAAGTCGAGCGCATGCTGCGCGTTCGTTAATTCGGTCAAGATTCTTTAGAGGTAATTACTCATGGCTCGTGTTAAGCGTGGCGTCATCGCTCGTGCCCGTCACAAGAAAATCCTGAAACTCGCCAAAGGCTACTACGGCGCGCGTTCGCGCGTGTTCCGCGTTGCCAAGCAGGCCGTGATCAAGGCAGGCCAATACGCCTACCGTGACCGCCGTCAGCGCAAGCGTCAGTTCCGCGCTCTGTGGATCGCTCGTATCAACGCCGGTGCTCGTCAGAACGGTCTGTCCTACAGCCGCCTGATCGCTGGCCTGAAAAAAGCGGCCATCGAGATCGATCGCAAGGTTCTGGCCGATCTGGCAGTGAACGAAAAAGCGGCGTTTGCTGCGATTGTCGAGAAAGCTAAGGCCGTTCTGGCTTAAGTCCCCCGACAATCACCGGGTTCGCCCGGTGGCAACGTCAAAGATAGGGGAAGAGCCTTCGAGCTCTTCCCCTATTTCGTATCTGGAGTCCGTACATGGAAAACCTGGATGCATTGGTCTCGCAAGCGCTCGAGGCCGTGCAAAACACCGCAGACGTCAACGCCCTGGAGCAGCTCCGGGTGCAGTATCTCGGCAAGAAGGGCGAGCTGACCGCCCTGATGCAGACCCTCGGCAAGCTGTCCGCCGAAGAGCGTCCGCAGGCCGGCGCCCTGATCAATGCCGCCAAGAACCAGGTTCAGGACGCCCTGAACGCCCGCAAGTCCGTGCTTGAGCAGGCCCTGCTCGCCGAGAAGCTGGCGTCCGAGCGCATCGACGTGACCCTGCCGGGCCGTGGCCAGGCCTCCGGTGGCCTGCATCCGGTCACCCGCACCTTGGAGCGCGTCGAGCAGTTCTTCACCCATATCGGCTACAACGTGGCCGAGGGCCCGGAAGTCGAGGACGACTACCACAACTTCGAGGCGCTCAACATCCCCGGCCACCACCCGGCGCGGGCGATGCACGACACCTTCTATTTCAATGCGAACATGCTGCTGCGCACCCACACTTCGCCGGTGCAGGTGCGCACCATGGAATCGCAGCAGCCGCCGATCCGCATCGTTTGCCCCGGCCGCGTCTATCGCTGCGACTCCGATATCACCCACTCGCCGATGTTCCACCAGGTCGAAGGCCTGCTGGTCGACGAGGGCATCAGTTTCGCCGACCTCAAGGGCACCATCGAGGAGTTCCTCCGGGTGTTCTTCGAGAAGCCGCTGGGCGTGCGTTTCCGTCCCTCCTTCTTCCCCTTCACCGAACCGTCGGCCGAAGTCGACATGCAGTGCGTGATGTGCTCGGGCAAGGGCTGCCGCGTGTGCAAGCAGACCGGCTGGCTGGAAGTGATGGGCTGCGGCATGGTGCACCCGAACGTGCTGCGCATGTCCGGCATCGACCCGGAGAAGTACCAGGGCTTCGCCTTCGGCATGGGCGTCGAGCGCCTGGCCATGCTGCGTTACGGCGTCAACGACTTGCGCCTGTTCTTCGATAACGACCTGCGGTTCCTGGCGCAATTCCGCTAGGCCGCCCGACCCGTATCGAATTCGCTTAAGGAGAACAGACAGCATGAAATTCAGTGAACAGTGGCTGCGCGGCTGGGTGAACCCGGCGGTCTCGCGCGACGAACTGGTGGCCCGCCTGTCCATGGTCGGTCTGGAAGTGGACGCGGTGACTCCGGTCGCCGGCCAGTTCAGCGGCGTGGTGGTGGGCGAGATCCTCAGCGCCGAACAGCATCCGGACGCCGACAAGCTGCGCGTGTGCCAGGTCAGCAATGGCAGCGCCAGCTTCCAGGTGGTCTGCGGCGCGCCCAATGCCCGCGCCGGCATCAAGATTCCCTTCGCCATGATCGGCGCCGAGCTGCCGGGCGACTTCAAGATCAAGCAGGCCAAGCTGCGCGGCGTGGAGTCCCAGGGCATGCTCTGCTCGGCCTCCGAGCTGCAGATCAGCAACGACAACGATGGCCTGATGGAGCTGGCGGCCGATGCCCCGCTCGGCCAGGACATCCGCGCCTACCTGGGCCTGGACGACGCCAGCATCGAGATCGGCCTGACTCCCAACCGTGGCGACTGCCTGTCGCTCGCCGGCCTGGCTCGCGAAGTCGGCGCCATCTACGGCGCGCCGGTGGCGGCGGTCTCCACCGCTCCGGTCGCGCCCAGCCATGACGAAGTGCGCCCGGTCGAAGTGCTGGCGCCCAAGGCCTGCCCGCGCTACCTGGGCCGCGTCATCCGCAACGTCGACCTGTCCCGGCCGACCCCGCTGTGGATGGTCGAGCGCCTGCGTCGTTCCGACATCCGCAGCATCGACGCCGCCGTCGACATCACCAACTACGTGATGCTCGAACTCGGCCAGCCGATGCATGCCTTCGACCTCGCCGAGATCAACGGCGGCATCCGTGTGCGCATGGCGGAAGAGGGCGAGAAACTGGTCCTGCTGGACGGCCAGGAAGTCAGCCTGCGCGCCGACACCCTGGTGATCGCCGATCACAATCGCGCCCTGGCCATCGCCGGCGTGATGGGCGGCGAGCACAGCGGCGTGAGCGGCAAGACCCGCGATCTGTTCCTCGAAAGCGCTTTCTTCGACACTATCGCCGTGGCCGGCAAGGCCCGTTCCTACGGCCTGCACACCGATTCCTCGCACCGCTTCGAGCGCGGCGTAGACTCGCAGCTGGCGCGCGGCGCCATGGAGCGTGCCACCGCGCTGCTGCTGGAGATCGTCGGCGGCGAGGCCGGTCCGATCAGCGAGGTGGCCAGCGCCGCCGACCTGCCGAGCGTCGCGCCGATCACCCTGCGCGCCGAGCGTATCAGCCAGATGCTGAGCATGGACATGGACGGCGCCGAGGTCGAGCGCCTGCTCAATTCGCTGGGCCTGAGCACCGTCGCCCAGGGCGCCGGCCAGTGGCAGGTCAGCGTGCCCAGCCACCGCTTCGACATCAGCCTGGAAGTGGACCTGATCGAAGAGCTGGGCCGCCTGTATGGCTACAACCGCCTGCCGGTGCGCTACCCGCAGGCGCGCCTGGCGCCGCAGGCCAAGGCCGAGGCGCGTGCCGAGTTGCCGGCCCTGCGTCGCCTGCTGGTGGCGCGCGGCTATCAGGAAGCCATCACCTACAGTTTCATCGATCCCAAGCTGTTCGAGCTGTTCAGCCCTGGCGTGGCACCGCTGCAGCTGGCCAACCCGATCTCCGCCGACATGGCCGCCATGCGTTCCTCGCTGTGGCCGGGCCTGATCAAGGCGCTGGAGCACAACCTCAATCGCCAGCAGTCGCGCGTGCGCCTGTTCGAGAGCGGCCTGCGTTTCGTCGGCCAGCTTGAGGGCCTCAAGCAGGAGGCCATGCTGGCTGGCGTGATCAGTGGCAGCCGCCTGCCGGAAGGCTGGGCCAACGGCCGCGAGAGCGTCGACTTCTACGACCTCAAGGCCGATGTCGAGGCGTTGCTGGGCTATGCCGGCGCCGCCGATGCCTTTGCCTTCGTGCCGGGTGAGCATCCGGCCCTGCACCCGGGGCAGACCGCGCGCATCGAGCGGGAAGGGCGCCTGGTCGGCTTCATGGGCGCCCTGCACCCGGAGCTGGCCAAGACCCTCGGCCTGGATCAGCCGGTGTTCCTCTTCGAACTGGTACTGGCCGAAGTGGCTGCCGGGCGTATGCCGGCGTTCAGTGAGCTGTCGCGCTTCCCCGAGGTGCGCCGCGACCTGGCCCTGCTGGTGGATCGCGAGCAGCCGGCCGAGGCCGTGCTCGCCTGCATCCGCGAGGCCGCCGGCGAGTGGCTGACGGACCTCAGGCTATTTGACGTGTATCACGGTAAAGGCATTGATCCACATAGAAAAAGCCTGGCCGTCGGCTTGACCTGGCAACATCCATCGCGCACTCTTAACGACGATGAGGTGAATACAACTACGCAAAACATCCTCACCTCGCTGGAAGAAAGGTTCAACGCCACGTTAAGGAAGTAGCGTATGGGGGCTCTGACGAAAGCTGAAATGGCGGAACGTCTGTATGAAGAGCTTGGCCTGAATAAGCGGGAAGCCAAGGAGTTGGTGGAGCTGTTTTTCGAGGAAATCCGCCACGCGCTGGAAGACAACGAGCAGGTCAAATTGTCCGGTTTCGGCAATTTCGACCTACGCGACAAGCGTCAGCGCCCAGGCCGCAATCCCAAGACAGGCGAAGAAATCCCGATCACGGCTCGCCGTGTGGTCACCTTTCGTCCGGGCCAGAAGCTCAAGGCCAGAGTAGAGGCATATGCTGGAACCAAGTCATAACGACGAGCTGCCGCCCATACCTGGCAAACGCTACTTCACCATCGGCGAAGTCAGTGACCTCTGCGCCGTCAAGCCTCATGTTTTGCGTTACTGGGAGCAGGAGTTTCCCCAGCTCAATCCGGTGAAGCGGCGGGGCAACCGCCGCTACTATCAGCGCCAGGACGTGCTGATGATTCGCCAGATCAGGGCGCTCCTGTACGACCAGGGTTTCACCATCGGCGGCGCGCGCCAGCGCCTCTCCGGCGACGAGGCCAAGGACGACACCACCCAGTACAAGCAGCTGATCCGGCAGATGATTGCCGAGCTGGAAGAGGTCCTGCTGGTGTTACGTAAATAACGCCGCAGTAGCAAAAAAAACTTCCACAATTCAGCAGCTTATTGTAAAGTCCTCCCCGCTTCCGGTAACACGGCAGCATCGTCGGGGCGTAGCGCAGCCCGGTAGCGCACTTGCATGGGGTGCAAGGGGTCGAGTGTTCGAATCACTCCGTCCCGACCAAAAAAACCCTAAAAAATCCAGTTGCTTAGCGGTGACTGGATTTTTTTATGGGCGCTTCACATCTCGAAGCGCAGGGACTTTTGCGGGACTTTCTTTCATCCTGCCATTCTCCTCAAAATTGTCAGGGCCGGCCCACGCGAGTCGGTGGCCGAAATCCTGTTGGCTTCATCGATCAGTTTGCCCAACTCTGCGGCCGAGTAGTGACTGGTGATGCTGCCGTTCTTGTGGCCCAGCAGAGCCTTCCTGTCTTCCTCCGTTACTCCAGCTGCCCGAAGTCTTCGACCGAAAGTGTGCTTCAGATCGTGAACGCGGATCGAAGCAAATCCAGGTGGAGCAGGGCGCATGAAGCGCTCCTGGAATTTCTTCGCAGCTCTGACCCTGGCTTTCTTCCAGGCCGAGTCGTTCATCCGGTGAACCGGAGTGGCCTTGCCGTTTCGATCGGGTTGTCCGTAAGGAAATACCCAGACCGGATCAAGCCCACGCTGTCCCTCGATGACCGACTTGGCTACGTTGTTGAGCACCACGAGCCGCTCGTCGCCGTTCTTGACCCCTGAACTCTCATGTCGGCCACCAAAATCCGCCGGTATGAGAAACACGCTTGTGTTGAGCTCTGGGATTGGTATTTCCCAATCCCAGCGAAGCTTCACGACTTCCTGCTCGCGTGAGCCGCTGTTCACCTTATACAGGGCCATGCGGCGCAGGTGGTCAGGCAGTTCGGCGAAGAGAATCGACTGCTCTTCCCAGGACATCGGGTAGGGCATGCGTCTGGTTTTCTTCTCTTCCAGCTTGGTGATCATCGGCACTACGTCGAGCCAGGGACGCTTCTGCTCATCACGCCATTTTCGGGCGCATAGGTTCAGGATGCGTATGACGCGCTCCAGGGCGATGTTCACCGTGCGGTGCGAGACACCAGGCTTCAACTTGCCATCGCTGGTTCTGCTGCTCTTGAGTCGATCCCTTATGTAGGGAGCCAGGGTCTCGTCGTCGACATGAGTCAGAGGCTGGTCGCCAATATATGGATCCAACTGCTCCAGATAGATGGCCGTGAGGCCTATCGACGGTTGATCCTTGTACTCAATCAGGTAACGCGTAGCGGCTTCCCGCCAGGTTCTGATCGTGCGGACACCGTAGATCTTCTGTTCCCGGAGCTTTTCCAGCTTGTGTATCAGGTACTGCTCTGCCTCCTTCCTATCGCTTGATCCAGTGCTTTCCTGAATTCGCTGACCTCTGAAGACCTTGTCGATGTGCCAGATCCCGTTCCTTTGGTAGAGGCCGCTAATGGTTTTTCGCGCCATGGTTTTTCTCCTTGGCGCTCGCTGCGGGAGTGATCATGTCCCTTGGCACCTTCCTTTTCAATGATGGCCTGGTCGATGTAGGCGTCTGCCCAGGCATCTAGTTCTTTGCGATCAAAGCCGATGCCTTGCACTCCAATGCGGAATTCCCGCACGTGAGGCCGGACGGTTTTGTTGAATTCTGTGCGGCACATGCCGAGATAGGCGGGAGCCGCACTGGCTCGCAGGATTCGGGGTGGGCTGGTGATCAAGCGTGCGGCTATCTGTTCAGATGATGCGGGCATGAATGTCGCCTCCTTATCGGCCCTGATCCGTGCTGCAGATGCTGTCCGCTGCTCGCTGGGCGAACAACGTGGTGGAGGGGGCTGCGGAGGGTTTGGTACAACAACCGTTTTGGCTCGGAGAGCGGATTCAGAGGCAGAGCGAGGCAAGGGAGCAGGCGAGGGTGAGGGTTGCCGCCGTTTTCAGGATCGTAGCGGTGGCAGGAGTATTCCTCTTGAGGTGTGCTCAGGCTGCCTCTATTGATTTCGTGTCTTCGGTACAATGCCAACTTGCATGCCAAATGGATTGAACACGCTGTTCAGGGTCTGCACGGTTGGATTTGACTCGTCATGCTCCAGCTGACGAAGGGCACGCAGGGATAGTTTGCACATCTGCGCGAAACGGGCCTGCTGCAACCCGGTGATTTCCTTCCGCAACTTGCGCACAGCTTGGCCGATGCTCAACTCGCCCGACGCCAGTTGGGTCTGTATTTCGTTCAGAATACGGTTGCGCTCGATGATGTCCACTTAGACAAGCCCCCATCGGCTGAGTCGCTGCTGGAGGTTTCGCAGCGCAATACGCGGATGATTCATGGTGGAATTTGGTAGCCCCTGATCGCTCAGCAGGTCGGGAAGGGCGAGGAAATCGTGCGATGCGCCTCTGAGCCTTTCATATAGAACATCTGCGTCGGTCCATTGCCCTACTGCGGCACAGGCCTGGCGCCAATTGATCTCGCCGGCAATCTCGATAGGCTGAGGCCATTTTGTAGTGCGAGTGATGCCTTCATCATCCATCACCATGGGGGCAAGGTCGTAGATGGGGGCGAGTTTCAGGCCCGTGCTGTTGCGCAAAATTGAAGTATTGCGGCCATGGTTGTCTGAATTGCCAAGAATCTGGTTGAGTAAGTCGCGCTGTAGATACTCAAAAATCATGTCGCCAACTTGTGCGCCTTGCCCCGTCTGCTGCCACAGCCTGACCAGGTGCTTCAGGGCGTCGGTATGCAGTAGGTAGCTGCCTGGCACGGTCACTCCTGCCAGTGAGTACAGGGACTCCATGGCGCTGCGCTCCACACCAGCGGCACTGAGATGACGGTCAAAACGACGCATCCACAGGCTAGGCTTACGGCCTTCCTCTAGAGCCAGGCCTTCGGTAGGTACAGTATCCAGGCCAAGCCGCTGGATGGCCCTGTAGAAGCAGAACTCGCTACGCAGGATGTCTTGGTCGGTCTGCCTAGCCTGGTTTCGCGCGAACTTCACGAACCAGTGGCAGGTCGCATTGGCATCCGGAAGAGCCGCATCTGGGTGCAAGGCACCTTCTCGGTCTTCGGTCAGCAACAGTTTGGGGGCTTCCCCACCCGCACCTGTGGCGCCACCGATAGCCGCACCCTGCTCGTAGGCGTATTCCAGAAAGCGCGAATCGCGGTTGATTACATCCTCGCGAGAAAAACCCAGCAGCGGGCTTCCCTGAAGCGCTGCTGCCGCCTCCTTGATGCGCAGGTTGCCCACCGGCGCCGGAGCGCACCGACTCAGGAGGAATAGGTCCAGTTCCAGATTCTCGGGTTTCTGTTCGCCCAAACGCTGGAGCAGGAAACGACGTGCGGCCCCTGCGGGCAATATGTCGTAAAGGAATGCGGGAGCCGTGGCGCCCCGATAGGAGTCCCAACCCAATGGCACTGTGGCGCTAACTGCTTGCTCAAGGCGGCTGCCGATGTGCTCCAGCGTCTCGAGCAGATATGTCTGCTCATAGCCAAAAGAACACACCCCAGCCAGACCCGCCTCGGGCTGTTCGAAGTTGAGGTGCATGGCGTCATGCCAGGCATGGCCACTGTACAGTTGCAGGGTGAGAGAGTGCATATGGGCTCCGGCACTTTAATGCCTTTAAAGCTACTGGTTGCCGCGAATAAAGGCAATAAAATGCCTTAAATCACTCCGATTCTAGATATAAAGAGCACTTTAGTGCCGATTTGTGGGGCTGATCAATGGCGATTTCCATGCTTGATCGCAAGGGCTAGCTTGCGACAAGGCGTTCAATTCAGGCGGTGGGCTTGCTGTTGGCCCTCCTGAACACACGGTCCCTCGACATGAAAGCTTCCAGCATGTGCGGGATGAGCGTCAGGGCGTCGACTTCTTCGCCGTAGGTCTGCGAGTGCAACGCCGCGTAGCGCTCAAGGTCGGCCTTCAGGCCGGCGGGGCAGGTGAAGGTCAGCTTCAGGTTTTCGGTTTTCGGCAAAGGGCCGAGACGCAACTTGGTCGTGCTCATTGCAGGTTCCTCTGTTGAGCGGAGAAAGGCTGATAGGGGCGCAGCACCAGGTCGCGGTTGATGATCACTCGGAGTGGTAACCCAGGGCGCTGGGTCAGCGTGGGCTGGATATCGAGGTTGCGGCGGGTGACTTCCTGGCCGACCTGGCTCACCGTGTCCTGCAGGCTGTCGCGCCCGGCGATGATGATGCGGTCGCCGTCGGCGCGACTGGTTGGTGCCGCCAGCTCGGCTCCGATTTCCAGCAGGCTGGTCATGGCCGCACCAGCGACGATCCGGTCCCAGTGCCAGTCGACGCCATCCTCGAGACCGGCATAGCCGGCGGCGTCGGTACCGACCAGGTTGTCGAGCTGGAAAGACGAGGTGTCTGGCAAGATCACCCGCTGCCACACTACCTGCACACGGCTTTGCCCGTAGCTCACCTGGCTGTTGTAGCGGCCCAGCAGGCGCGCGCCTTGCGGAATCAGCACATGCTGGCCGGTGGCACTGTCATAGACCGGCTCGGTCACTGTGGCGATCACGTCCCCGGGTAGATCCGACTTGATACCGGTGACAAGCGCCGCCGCGATGACGGTACCGGCCATCACCTGGTAGGGCGACTCAGGCATCTGCAGCAATCCGGAATTACGGATTTGTGCATTTACGGATTTACTGAGAAACGCCTCGTTCCGTTCCTGCTGGGTTGGGGCTCCTGCGGCGGCTACTGCGCCTGAGGAAGCCGTATTCAGAACCGGGTAATCGAGTTGAGCGCCACCACCAGATGCGACGTTCGATTTCCGCGAGCTGTCGGTCTGGAAGAACACCGAGGACTGCGCTGCTTCCTCGGCTTCCTTGAGCAGGGCCAGGCGCTCTGCTTCGGCGGCATCTGGCCCATGTCCATAACCTTGCGCCTGCTGCTCCGCCCTGAGGATTGGCCCGCCAAGATCGCCGGGCAGCGGCGTCCCCAGTTGCGGTACCTCGGGCGCAGGTGGAGGCAGCAGCTGCGAGTAGTCTGCCGGCAACTGATCCAGCCCCTCGGAGCGCGCCACGCGGTCGACGTTGTATAGCTCGTTCGGCTCGGCGCCCTGGTGGCGCTGCTGCGGTTGCAGCGACCACAGCATGGCGCCGAGTACCGCAGCCGATAGGCCTCCGACCACTACCGCGAGCATGCGTGGGTTGAGGCGGGTGACCGGGCGAGGCTTGGCGCGCAGCTCCAGCGACTCCGGCGCCTCCTTGGGCGGTAGCGAGGTTGTCACGTTTTGGTCGTTGTCCTTACCCCTCATGCTCAGGGCCTCCGTGCCACGCCGTCGGTGCGTTCGATCCGCACCACGTCGCCCTTGTCGGCACCCAGACGCAACTCGGCTGCGCCGAACAGGCGGTCGACGATGTAGTAGGGCGAGCGGAAGCGATAGTTGACCAGTTGCCCGTCGCCTTCCGGGCCGATCACGAACAGCGGAGGCAGCTCGCCCAGGGCGATACCGGCGGGGAACTGGATATACACCTTGCGGCCGTCGTCGAAGGCGCGCAGCGGCTTCCAGGGTGGATTGCTGCCGCTGATCGCATAGCGAAAGCGCAGCCGTTCCAAGGAGAGGCCAACATCTACCGATGCCGCGGCCTGGGCGGCGTTGGAATGGCGCTGTAGGGCGAGCATGCGATCCTTCGGATAGTCCCAGGACGCCGAAGCCATCCAGGCGTGCTCGGTGGAACTCAGCTCGATCAGGTAGGTGCGGCGTGTGGTGGTGATCACGAGGTTGGTCTTGAGATCGACCCGCGTCGGTTTGATCAGCACGGCGGTGCGCAACCCATCGCCGCTGCCACTGGTGGTGTCGCCAACGATCCAGCGCACGGTGTCGCCAGCGGCCACGGTGACCAGCTCCTCGCCGGGCTGCAGGTTGATTGCCGTCACCCGACCCGGGCTGGTGTACACCTGATACAGCGCGCCATCGGAGTAGGGCCAGACCTGGATGGCGTTGATATAGCCCTCCCGGCTCGGCGCGACCCGAGCGTCGCGATTGGCGCGAGAGACCCGCACGCGTTCATCGGCCGGTTCCTTGGCCGGTTTGCTGGGTTGAGTTTCCGGCAGCGGTTTGAGCTGCGCCGGCAGGGCCAAGGGCTTGGGCACTTCCACCACCTCGATGGGCTTGGGCGGCTCCGGCAGGCGCTGTGCTTCTACCGGTTCATCTAGCGCGATCACCGGCGGCTGCTGCCTGGCGCAGCCGGCCAGCATGCTCAGAAGCAAAGAGCAGATGCAGAGGTTCAGGGCGGTTTTCATGGTTGCTTGGCTCCTTCCGTAGTCTCCAGCTCACGGCTCCAGGACAGACCGTTGACGTAGATGCCGAGCGGGTTGCGGCGCAGCTTTTCCTCGGTGCGTGGAGGCTGCAGCACCAGCGAGATCACCGCAGTCCAGCGCTCCTGGCCGGCGGCCGAACCATTCACGAAGCGACGCTCTATCCAGCGCACCTGGAATGAGCTGTCGCTTGCGCGCACCACGCTGGTGACTTCCACCGACACCGACTCCTTGCCGACTCGGGTGAAGGGATCGTTGGCGCGGGCATAGTCGTTGAGGGTGGCGGCGCCGCGATCAGTAGTGGAGTGATAGGCCTCCAGCCAGTTCTGCCGCACCACCACCGGATCAATCGATAGCGAACGCACCTGCTCGATAAAGCGCGCCAGGTGGTGGGCGATCTGCGCATCCTTGGGCTGGTAAGGGCTGGCGGCTTCGCCAACGGCGCGCACCTGGCCGAGGCTGTCGACCTCCACCACGTAAGGCGTCACCGTCGACTGCGACGAACGCCAGACCAGCCCACCGGCCATCAGCAGCGCCAGGGCCAGGCAACCGAAGGCCATCAGTCGCCAGTTACGTGCCTGCGCCAGGCTGCTGCCCATGCGCCGGTCCCAGGCCTGTGCCGCTGCCTGGTAGGGGGTGACAGGTTGTGGGGTATCGCTGTAGCGCACCCGTGGGCGTCTGAATCGCATCCTCGTCCTCCTTTACGAATTCGATGGGTCGCGAATCTGCGGCCCGGGTGATGAACCACCGCCATCGCCACCGCGCAGGGTGTGGGCGACCGTGTTGGTGGCCTGTGAGAGTTGTTGCCTGCGCTGCAGGCGCCTGGCCCAGTCGGGCTGTTTGGCTGGGGCAGTTGCAGGATCGGAAGCGGCGGGGGCGCCACCTGCTGTAGCGCCGGAAGAGGCTCCTGCCAGAGAGCGAGCGCGGCCCATCGCCCAGCGCGCTGCACCGGGTGCCATACGCGCGCCGGCCAATACCGCGCCGCCGACACCTGTGGCGACTGCAGCCGCACCAGCTGCCATGCCAGCCGCGCCGAGCGCGGTACCGGCTGCTGCACCAGCACCCAGTTGCGGTGCGCCGGAGACCAACCCGGTGGCAATGCCCGGCCCGAAGATCCCCAGGCCGAGCAAGGCCAGCGAGGCGAGCATGACCACCAGTGCATGATCGATGGAGGACTCGTCCGGCACGGGCTGGAACTCGGCGAACAACCCGCTGCCGATACCGACGATCACCGCTAGCACCAGCACCTTTATGCCAGCCGCCACAACGTTGCCCAGCACCTTCTCGGCAAGAAAGGCGGTCTTGTTCCACAGCGCAAAGGGCACCAGCACGAAGCCGGCGAGGGTGGTCAGCTTGAATTCGACCAAGGTGACGAACAGCTGGATGGCCAGAAAGAAGAAACTGACGATCACCACCAGCCAGGCCAGGAACAGCACTAGGATGCTGTGCAAGTTTTCGAAGACTTCCGGAAATCCGCTGAGCATGCTGATCTGCTCGAGCAGCGGGGCTCCGGCATCAACCCCAATCGCGGCCAACCGCCCTGGCTGCAGAAACTCCGCATGACTCAACGCAGAACCAGAGGCCAGCAGACCCAACCCGGCGAAGGAGTTGAAGACGATCTTGGCCAGCATGTTGAAGTTGCCGATGATGAAGGCGAAGGCACCGACATAGAGAGTCTTGCGGATCAGCTTGGCGCTGACGTCCTCACCTCCCATGGCCCAGAACAGCCCGGCCAGGGTCATGTCGATCACCACCAGGGTCATGGTGAGAAAGGCCACCTCGCCGCCGAGCAAGCCGAAGCCCGTGTCGATGTACAGCCCGAACACCTCAAGGAAACGGTCGATCACGCTGACGTCGTTCATTGCACGTCCTCGTCGAAGCTCGCAGGGATTGCGGGCAAGTCGGTAGGCCGGAGAAACTCACCGGGGCGTGCGCAGCCGGAGTAGAAGCGCCCAGCCGAATCGTGTTGCCGAGCCATGAGGCCGTTGTCGCCCTGTCCGCAGGCGGCCAGCACCAGCAGCGGCAGCAGAGTCAGGAATCTCATGAAGGCGCCTCCCTACCGATAGAACTGCACGGGGTAGGGGGTATAGGGCGTGCCACTGCCCATAAAGCGCCGCCGCCGTTCGCGTGCCTCCTCGGCCGCTGCAGACTGACGGGCAAGCTCCAAGGCAACGGCGCGGTTCTGGGTGATCTGCAGTTGCTGCGCTTGGATCGACTGCTTGGCCTGCAGGGCCAGCAACTGGTTGGTGGCCTGGGCAGCCTGCAAGGCGCCACCCGCCGACTGGCTCTGCTGTATCAGCGCGGTCAGGGCGCTTTCATCCTCGGCCAGGCCCTGCGTCACCTGCGCCTGCACACGTAGCGCCGTATGCAGTCCGTCGAGGCCCTGCTGCCAGCGCTCGCGCGCTTCTTCTGCCATGCGCTGGCTGCTGACGTCGCCGGTGTACTCGTTCGGGTAGAGTCGGCTGAACTCCTGATCCAGACGCTGCACTTCGTAGGCCAGCCCGCGTGCCTCGGCGAGCAGCCGCTCGGTATTGGCCAAGCTCGCGCGCAACTGGCTGACCACGTTGTAGTCCAAGCGCTGAAGGTGGCGGGCCTGGTTCCGCAGCATCTGGGTCTCGTTCTGCAACTGGCGGACTTGGTTGTTGACCATCTCCAGGGTGCGCACAGCGGTCAGCATGTTTTGCACCAGATTGGTCGGATCGATGACTGTGAAGGCGCTTGCTGGCTGCATAGCCAACAAGCCAAGTACCAGCAGCGTTGCGCAGGGGAAACAGTGGGCAGGGGATCTCATGGCAAGCACTCCTTGCGTGACGAGGGATAGGCAGTGAGTAGGTCGGCGGCCCAGTCCAGGCCACGATGACGCAACCAGGCAGGGGCGAAGTTGGCTCGGCCGGACGCTCGCAGAATTCGGTCGACCTCGCGCTGCTCGGCCGGACTGGCCGAGGCTGCGAAGGCCAGCACCACCGGCCCCAGGTCGAGGTCGAACAGGCGGTTGCCCAGGCGCGACTGGCAGTAGTAATCACGCTTGGGCGTGGCCTGGGTGACGATCTCGATCTGTCGGTCGTTGAGGCCGAAGCCCTGGTAGATGCCGCGGATCTGCGGCTCGCCCGCCTGCGGGTTGGGCAAGAAGATGCGGCTGGCGCAGCTCTCGATGATTGCCGTGGCGATGCTGGAGTCCTTGATGTCGGCCAGTGACTGGGTGGCGAAGATGACGCTGACGTTCTTCTTGCGCAGGGTCTTGAGCCACTGGCGGATGCGCGCGGCGAATAGCGGATCGTCGAGGAACAGCCAGGCCTCGTCGAGGATCAGCAGCGTCGGCGCGCCGTCGAAGCGTTCCTCGAAGCGGGCGAACAGGTAGCTCAGCACGGCGGCCACCGCCGCCTTGCTATGCATCAGTTCCTCCATCTCGAAGCACTGCACATCGGCGGTGCCCAGCCGATCCTGGTCGGCATCTAGCAATGCGCCATGAGCACCGCCCAGCACGTAGGGCTGCAGTGCCTGGCGTAGGGCGTTGTCCTGCAGCAGCACGGACAAACCGGTCAGTGTGCGTTGCGCCTCCGGCGCGCCAGATAGGCTGTCGAGCGCCGTCCACAGTGCGGCCTTCTGCTCGGGGCCGACGGCCACGCCTTCCTGTAGCAGGCGCGCTTCCAGCCACTCGGCGGCCCAGGCGCGATAGCCAGGCTGGTCGATTCGCGCCAGGGGCTGGAAGGCCAGGTCGCCATCACCTCCGAGGTCGTAGTGCTCGCCACCCAGGCCCAGCACTGTCGCGCGCAGCGAGCGCCCCATGTCGAAGAGAAACAGGTGTGAGCCCGGGTAGCGGCGAAACTGCAGGGCCAGGGTCGCCAGCAACACCGACTTGCCCATGCCGGTAGGGCCGGCCACCAGGGTATGACCGACATCGCCGACGTGGGTGATCAGGCGAAACGGTGTTGCGCCATCGGTGCGGGTGATCACCAGTGGCGGACCGTCCAGGTGCGCGTTGCGCGCCGGGCCGGCCCAGACTGCCGAGACCGGCATCAGGTGCGCCAGGTTGAGCGTGGAGATCAGCGGCTGGCGGACATTGGCGTAGGCGTTGCCGGGGATCGAAGAGAGCCAGGCCTCCACCGCGTTGAGGCTCTCGGCGATGGCGACGAAGCCGCGCCCCTGGATTACACGTTCAACCCGGCGCAGCTTCTCGTCGGCGACCTGGGCGTCGGCATCGCTCACCGTCACGGTGGCGGTCACATAGCCGAAGACGACCTGGTCGGCGCCGAGTTCTTGCAGCGCCGCATCGGCGTCGCTGGCCTTGTTCGCGGCGTCGCTGTCGAGCAGTGGGCTTTCCTGCTGGAAGATCGCTTCGCGCAGTAGTGCCAGGACCCCCTTGCGCTTGGCGAACCATTGCCGGCGTAGGCGCACCAGTTCCTTCTCGGCCTCGTCCTTGTCCAGGCATATAAAGCGGGTCGACCAGCGATAGGCGAAGCCCAGACGGTTGAGATCGTCCAGCACGCCTGGCCAGGTCGAAGTGGGGAAGCCGCGTACCGACAGCACACGCAGATGCTGCTCACCCAAACGCGGCGCCAGGCCGGTAGTAAGGGGGCTGTCGGCCAGCAGGGCATCGAGGTGGAAGGGTACCTCGGGCACGGCCAGCCGCTGGCGGTGGGTCGACACCGTGGCGTGCAGGTAGGTCAGCGTCTGGCTGTCGTCGAGCCAGGCGAGTTCCGGCATCACCCCGTCCAGCAGATCGAAGAAGCGATCCGTCTCGGCGACGAAGGTGGCCAGCCGTTCGCGCCAGTCGACGCCACGCTGTGCCCGGTGTTCGTAGAGCAGGCCGGCGGCGCGCGAGCGCGACTCCTCCGGCGGCAGGTAGAGCAGCGTCAGGTGGTAGGTACTCTCGAAGTGACTGCCCTGGGCCGCGAAGGCGGCGCGGCGCTCCTCGTCTACCAGCCAGGACAACGGCTCTGGAAAATCGCTGTCAGGGTAGTCCGCCGCCGCCAGACGCTCGGCTTCAACAAACAGCGCCCAGCCCGAGCCAAGGCGACGCAGGGCATTGTTCAGGCGTGCCGAGGTGGCCACCAGCTCGCCCTGGGTGGCGCTGTCCAGGTCTGGCCCACGAAAGCGCAAGCTGCGCTGGAACGATCCGTCCTTGTTCAATACGACGCCGGGTGCGACCAGGCCGGCCCAGGGCAGCCAGTCGGCGAGCTGGGCGGCGCGGCGCTGGTATTCGTTGAGGTTCAGCATGGGGGCCTCCTCACACATCCAGCTGCGACGGCTGCTTAATGTGCCGGGCAAAAACCTGCAGAAACTGCGGGTCCAAACGGGCACCCCACACCGCCAGCGAGTGACCGACCAACCAGAGCGCCAAGCCAGGCAGCCAGAGTTGCAGGCCCAGGCCTACCACTGCCGCCAGAGTGCCGTTGAGGATCGCCACGTTGCGTGGTGCGCCACCGAGCAGGATCGGCTCGGCCAGCGATCGGTGCAGTGGCACCTCGAAACCGGGGATGAGTTCGCGCTCGCCGTTCATGCGATCACCGCCCCGCCGGCAAAGCTGAAGAAGCTGAGGAAGAACGATGACGCGGCGAAGGCGATCGACAGACCGAAGACGATCTGGATCAGCTTGCGAAAGCCGCCGCTGGTGTCGCCGAAGGCCAGCGTCAGGCCGGTGGAAATGATGATGATCACTGCGATGATGCGCGCCACCGGGCCTTGTACGGATTCGAGGATCGCTTGCAGCGGCCCTTCCCAGGGCATGCCGGAACCGGCGGCGAGTACGGGCAGGGAGGCGCCCAGGCATAGGGTGCCGAGCAGCAAGGCGCAGGCGCTGCGGCGACGATAAACAGCGGAAAGCTGAAGGACAGTCATGGCTGAGTTCCTGAAGCAGAGGAGGAGCGAAGGAGGGTGTCGAGGGAGCTGAGCTGGTAGCCGCGCTCGTCATGGCCGATGACGCGGGCGATCTGCTGGACATGGCGGGCGCGACCGCGCCCGGCGAGGAACACCACCAGGTTGACCGCCTCGGCGATCAGCGCCCGCGGCGCGGCTAGGGCGACCTCCAGGATCAGTTGCTCCAAGCGCAGCAGGGCGCCCTGAGCGGAGCCGGCGTGAATCGTGGCGATACCGCCGGGATGGCCGGTGCCCCAGGCCTTGACCAGATCCAGTGCCTCGCCGCCGCGCACCTCGCCGACCACCACGCGGTCGGGACGCAGGCGCAGCGTGCTGCGCACCAGGTCGGCCATGGACACCACCCCGGGCTTGGTGCGCAGGGCGACGTGATCGTGAGCCGGGCACTGCAACTCGACCGTGTCCTCAAGCACCAGTACGCGGTCGCCGCTGCCGGCCACCTCGGCCAGCAATGCATTGGCCAGGGTGGTCTTGCCGCTGCTGGTGCCACCGGCCACAAGGATGTTCTGTCGCTCGTGCACGGCCACGCGCAGGTACTCGGCCTGGGCGTCGCTGAGGATGCCGTCGGCGACATATTGCTGCAGCGGGATGACACCAGCGGCGCGCTTACGCAGGGCGAAGGTCGGCCCGGCCACCAACGGCGGCAGCACGCCCTCGAAGCGTTCGCCGGTCTCCGGCAACTCGGCGCTCAACAGCGGCCGGCCACGATGCACTTCCGCGCCGACATGCGCGGCCACCAGGCGGATGATCCGCTCGCCGTCGCCAACTGCCAGCGTACCCAACCGGGAGCGGCCAGCGGACAGTCGATCCAGCCAAAGCACGCCGTCGGGGTTGAGCATTACCTCGACCACGTCCGGGTCATCCAGGGCGGCAGCGATCAGTGGCCCCATCGCTGTGCGCAGCATGCGGGTGCGACGATCCAGGGAAGTTGCCGCTGCGCTCAGCACTGGGGAGGAGGGGACAGTCATGGACGTTCTCCCGAGACCTGAGCCTCTGCCTGACCCTCCTCGTGTACGTCTCTGACCAGGCTGCGCCCGCGCTGCAGGTGACGCCCCAGTTGCTCGACGAACTGGCTGAAGCGCAGTTTGCCTTGCGCCCGCGCCGCCTCCTGATGTGCCTCGGGCACCGGCGTGCTGACCGTGAAGTAGTAGCGCACGTACAGCGCCACGGTCTCGATCAGGATGTGCTGGTCGCGCTCCAGCCGCTCGAACTGACGCGACAGCCGGTCCAGGCGCTTGGCCATGGCCACCTCGCGCTGTTCGCCCGACTCGGGCGACAGCCAGGAGGCCAGCGCCGCGGCGATGATCGAGGACTTCGACACGCCCTTGGTGATCGCCAGTTCGTTCAGGCGCTTGGCGTGCTCGGGTTGGATAAACAGGTTCAGGCGGGCTCGGCTCATAGGGCTATTCCATCGTCAGGGTCGAGGGCGGCCAGCCGCGCCACGCGCTGCAGGCGTGGATCCGGCTGGGTGGGGAAGGGAGTGGGGATGTCGTCCTCGTCGAGCAGCAGGTCGCTGGCCAGCTCGTCGTGATCCGGCAACTGGACGAGCACCGCCAGTTCGGGTTGACGGCGTGGGCCGCCGTCCCCGGCGCTCTCGACATCGGCCAGGCCAGCCGGCGCAGCGCCGGCGGCCGAAGGCACGGCCAGGCCGCTCCAGTCGTCCGCGCGCGGCGCCGGTGCGTCGGCGTAGCGGCCCGGCTGCAAGCGCGGCGCTGGCTGTACCCGGTTCTGGAAGTTGGCATCGGTGAAGTAGCGCAGCTTCTTCGCGCGGATCGGCGCCAGGCCCGAGAGCATCACCACGGCCTCGTCGCTGGGCAGTTGCATGACCTCGCCCGGGGTCAGCAGCGGGCGTGCGGTTTCCTGGCGCGACACCATCAGGTGGCCCAGCCAGGGCGCCAGGCGGTGGCCGGCGTAGTTGCGCTGCGCGCGCAACTCGGTGGCAGTGCCCAGGGTCTCGGAGATGCGCTTGGCGGTGCGTTCGTCGTTGGTGGCGAAGGTCACCCGCACATGGCAGTTGTCGAGGATCGAGTGATTCTGGCCATAGGCCTTGTCGATCTGGTTCAGCGACTGCGAGATCAGGAAGGCGCGCAGCCCATAGCCGGCCATGAAGGCCAGTGCTGTCTCGAAGAAATCCAGCCGTCCCAGCGCCGGAAACTCATCGAGCATCAGCAGCAGCTTGTGCCTCCGCTCGATGCCGTCGGAGCCGTCGAGGGACTCGGTCAGGCGGCGGCCGACCTGGTTGAGGATCAGGCGGATAAGCGGCTTGGTGCGGCTGATATCCGAGGGCGGCACCACCAGGTACAGCGACACAGGATGCTCGGCCGAGATCAGGTCGGCGATGCGCCAGTCGCAGCGCGAGGTGACTTCGGCCACTGTCGGATCGCGGTACAGGCCGAGGAAGGACATGGCCGTGGACAGCACGCCCGAGCGCTCGTTGTCGCTCTTGTTCAGCACTTCTCGCGCCGCCGAGGCCACCACCGGATGCGGTGCATCGCCCAGGTGCGGCGTGGTCATCATCCGGTGCAGCGTCAGTTCGAATGTGCAGGCCGGATCGGAGAGGAAGTTGGCGACGCCGCGCAGGGTCTTGTCCTGGCCGGCATAGAGCACGTGCAGGATGGCGCCGACCAGCAGCGCGTGGCTGGTCTTCTCCCAGTGGTTGCGCCGCTCCAGCGCACCCTCCGGGTCGACGAGGATGTCGGCGATGTTCTGCACATCGCGCACCTCATGGGCGCCGCGACGCACTTCAAGCAGCGGATTGTAGGCGGCCGAGGCCAGGTCGGTGGGGTTGAACAACAGGCAGTGGGAGAAGCGCGAGCGCCATCCCGCGGTCAGGCTCCAGTTCTCGCCCTTGATGTCGTGGATGACCGCCGAGGCCGGCCAGGAGAGCAGGGTCGGTACCACCAGGCCGACGCCCTTGCCCGAGCGCGTCGGAGCGAAGGTCAGCACATGCTCGGGGCCTTCGTGACGCAGGTACTGAGCGTCGAACTGGCCGAGGAACACACCCGCAGGCCGGGTCAGGCCAGCCTTACGCAACTCATCGGCATCGGCCCAGCGCGCTGAGCCGTAGGTGGTAACTCGGCGTGCCTGGCGCGCCCGCCAGATAGCCATGCCGATGGACACCACCAATGCCAGCAGGCTGCTGCAGGCGGCGATGCTGCCGCCAACGTTGAAAATGTCCGGCGCATAGGCATCGAAGACGAACCACCATTCGAACAGACGCCAGGGGTGATAGACCGGTGTACCCAGCAACTCGAACCAAGGTGCTCCCAGGCGAGCCTGATAGCCGAGCGCGGCCGCCGTCCACTGCGTGGCACCCCACACCCCGGACAGGGTAATGGCCAACACCACCAGCACCTGGCCGTACAGCACCGTCGTCGCTTGCATCCCTGAACCCAACCTCCCTGGCAAAACGCACGGCACGTAGCGGTGCCGCGGGCGAGAGGTTCGGTGCTGGGGGACGAGGGGTCAAAGACCGTTTCGGCGGGGGATTAAGTGAGGATGGAACAACACAGCAGGCTGTGGCGGTTGGCGGATAAGCTCAGCAGGGTATGGTGTACACGACCGGTAGGTGTCGATCCGCATCGGCCAACTCGCAGCGGAGGTCAATCTACGCTCAGAATCACTATCAAAGGAGCAACCTATGTCTGCTAGGGAAGAGCAGTTTACCTACCTGCTGGGCCTGATGGCCCGCAGCACGACCAGTATGACCGCGTCTGTTACCGCCAAGGCGTTCGAGCAACTCAGGTGCAAGGACGAGGCTTTGCAAGCCCCTGCCCGGCAGATGATCGAGCGCATGCAGGCCATCAGTGAAGAGCTGGATCATTAGTGGGAACTGATCGGACGCATTGCCGGCCGGGAGGAACGGGAGTTTCTGGTCGAGGAGTTGGAGATTGCTTCGGTGCGCGTGTACAAGGAGGCGGGCGTTTCCTGAGTTAGCAACTATGCTCAGGCTGAGTTCACTACCAAGGAAGGTATCGCCATGTCCCACCTCCTACTCACCCGCCGTGTCGGCCAACCCATTGTGCTCACTGTTGCCCCTGGAGCCGACTCCGAGCAAGCCCTTCATAAGACCTGCGCGATGGAATCACCGTCGAAATCAATCGCGTGGAGCGCGGCAATGTGCGCGTTTCGATTGATGCGTCGAGGACGATACAGATTCTGCGGGGCGAATTGACTCTTCCGTAGGGCAGGTTTTGGCTTGGTACTGGACCTCGGTGGGAGGGGAGGCGTCGCGCCAAGGATATGCTGCTAAGGAAATTCTGAAGAAGACTTCCCGAATCTGGTGAAATACGCCGATCCCGTTGCCCGAGTTTCCCGATGAAGCAGATGACCTTCGCCGATGCCGAGTACGCCGGCAAGCGCAAGCAGACC